>DATJKB010000056.1:0-4412 GCA_035491875.1 Pyrinomonadaceae bacterium
CCGCTGGACCAGAGGACGGAGGAGGAAACGCATGAAGCGCATCTGACGATGACGGGTTTGGTGATAGGAACACCCGGATCGATGTCGCCTGAGCAGGCACGAGGTGAACACGTCGATCATCGCAGCGATATCTTTTCGTTCGGCGTGGTGATGTATCAGATGGCCACCGGGAGCGCTCCATTTGCCGGTAGATCCAAGGTCGATGTGATCAGCGCCGTACTCAGCCAAACACAAACTCCCGCCGCGGAATTGAATAAAGTCATACCGCAACGTTTCTCGGCATTATTGGACCGTGCGCTGGCGAAAGAACCCGGCGGGCGTTACCAGACGATGGATGAGTTGATTTCGGATTTGAAGGACATCGTTGACGAGATGGATAGTTCGAATTCGCCCACGAGATCTTTAGGGCGCGATCAGCGACAAGCGTTTCCACACTCTCGTCAGCGCCTCGGAGTGGTGCGCCACTGGATTCAAAGTCGCACCGCCGTTGGCTTGTTCGTGTTCCTTGCGGTTTTACTCATCGGCCTGACCTTGGCGCTTTACTACTCTTCAGGACGCGGACGCGCGCCATCCGTCAGCCCTATCAGATCAATCGCCGTGCTGCCCTTTAAGCCGTTGGTGGCAAATAGCCGTGATGAAGTGCTCGAGCTGGGTATGGCGGATACGCTGATCAGTAAGTTGAGCCACATCAAACAGGTAACCGTTCGTCCCCTGACCGCCGTGCGCAAGTACGCGAATCTCGATCAAGACGCGGCGGCCGCCGGCCGCGAGCAGAACGTGGACGCGGTTCTCGACGGGAACATCCAGCGATCGGGCGAGAAAGTACGGGTGACGGTGAGACTAGTGCACGTGGCCGACGGTTACGAGATTTGGTCGGAGCAGTTTGATGAGAGTTTCACAGACATCTTCGCAGTTCAGGATTCGGTCTCCCGAAAAGTCACTGGCGTGCTCGCAGTCGCGTTGACTGGGGATGAGGACAAGCTGCTGATGAAGCGTCAGACCAGCAACGTCGAGGCATATCAGCTCTACGGTTTGGGACGTTATCACCTGACCAGATTGACTGACGACGGATTCAGGAAAGGCCGCGACTACTTTCAACAAGCAATCGCCAAAGATCCAAATTACGCGCTGGCGCATGCCGGCCTGGCAGATGCCAACAATCGTCTCAGTGGTTGGAATGCCGTCGCGCCAAAGGAGGGTTTCCCCGCAGCGAAGAAGGCGGCCCTGAAAGCACTGGAAATTGACGAGGGGCTGGCGGAAGCTCATACGCAACTCGGTGTGACCAAACTTCTCTACGACTGGGACTGGGTGGGAGCCGAGAATGAATTTAAGCGAGCCGTCGAGATCAATCCGAATAACCCGGACACTCGCTATCTTTATGGCTTACATCTGAGTGCAATGGGGCGGTTCGAAGAGGCTGTGACGGAGATGAAACGCGCTCAGGAACTTGAACCAATCTCGCTGGAAAAAATCGCAGGCATCGGAGACACCCGTTACTATCAGCGACACTTCGATGAGGCAATCGCACAGTATCAGAAGGCGCTTGAGATGGACCAGAACTCTGGCTACGCCCACTGGGCCCTGGGAAATGTCTATCTCCACAAAGGCATGCATGAGCAAGCCATCGCGGAGTACCAGAAATCCATCCCGCTATCAGGCGACAGTCCTGACGAACCGGCATCACTCGCCTACGTCTACGCAATATCGGGGAAGATGCAAGAGGCCCGGCAAATCCTTGGCGACTTACAGCAACGCGCAAAGCGCAGCTATGTAGCGCCGACGATGATTGCTTCTGTGTACGCGGCGCTGGGAGAAAAGGACCAGGCCTTTGCGTGGCTGGATAAGGCCTACGAGGAAAGAGATTTCATTCTGATATTCCTCAAGGTCGACCCGACGTTCGACCGGCTTCGCTCAGACCCGCGGTTTGCTTCTCTCATGCGCCGCGTAGGCTTGCCACCATGAGTTGCACCACGAATCGAAAGACCACCTGTTTGCATACAGGTGGTTTTTTCATTTCAACCTACCAGCGCAATCCCCAACCCTCTTACGCGCCGCGAACGAACTTGTACGACAAAACTCTAACTGAGTGCGCGGCGCGTCGTTCTTGTGACTTGTGTGTTGTAGGCTGAAATTGACGCACCACCCACCTAAAGTGGGTGGTCTCTACAAGACACCCGTTTCATACAGGCACTTTCCTAAATCTCAAGCTACTATCCGCCATCCCCAAGACCCTCGCTTCTGTTTGAGCCATCTAATTGTGACCATAATTCTACCAACGCGCGAACTCCTTCTATTGACAATCGTGAGTAATCGGCCTACGTTGCGGCAATAATTCCCCAGTTCAAATCCACCTGAGCCGTCCAAGCCCGACGCGCGTTTGCTGCGTGCAAACGCCTCGGACGAATATCTAATTCGAAAGGAGTGTCGAAATGATAAGTAGATCGAAGTTCATGGCAATCATGATGGCCTCATGTTTTGCGGCGGTTGCGGTACTAATAACTAGTCAACACACACTGGTGACAGCGCGGGGAGTGGCTGTAAATAAGGGAGGTCCGTCACAGTTTTATGCCCAACACAATTTACTGTCGGATGTTCCGGGTCTAGCGGACCTTACCGATCCCAATGTGGTTAACGCTTGGGGATTGGATTCAAGTGACACGTCACCGTGGTGGATCGCCGACAATGGAAGCGGCAAAACAACACTCTATAACGTGGGTGGCGGGGCTGTTGTCACGACGTTCACTGTTCCCGGAGCTGGTGGCGAGCAAGGGAATCCCACGGGCCTCGTCTTTAATGGCGGCGCTGGCTTTGTCGTAAACAACGGCGCCGGGACGAGTGCAGCACGGTTTATCTTTTCAAGTGAAGACGGCACAATCTCGGCGTTCAGAGGCAATCCAATAGTCACGGTCGTTCCTAATGCGAATGCCCCCGCGCATGGTGCGATCTACAAAGGTTTAGCCATCGATAGTCGCACGGCCGGTCAGCACTTGTACGCTACCGATTTCCACAACGGTAAAGTGGATGTCTTCGATACCTCGTTTCACTTAGTCACGCTGTCTGGCAATTTCACCGATCCAAATCTTCCCGCTGGCTTTGCACCTTTTGGGATTCAGACCATTGGAAACACTCTCTACGTAACTTATGCGCTTCAGGACGCCGACGCTGAAGATGACGTAGCGGGACCGGGAAATGGTTTTGTCGACGCCTATGACCTCAACGGCAATTTGATTCGGCGCGTCGCGTCCGCGGGCGAACTCAATGCGCCCTGGGGGGTTGCATTGGCGCCGCCGCAGGGCTTTGGCAGGTTTAGTGGCGATTTACTCGTGGGCAATTTCGGAGACGGTCGCATTCATGCGTTTGATCCGACCACGCTGACTTCGGATGGTGAATTCGAAGCTGTTGGCCTGCTTCATTCGGAACGCGGCAGGCCGCTCCAAATCGAAGGGCTTTGGGCGCTGCAATTCGGCCATGGAACTACGGCAGTCGGTGCAAACGGTCTGACCACCACGCTGTTCTTCACTGCTGGCCCATTTGACGAAGAGCACGGGTTGTTTGGATCCATTGAATTGACTGCGCCTCCAGGCCGTCAATGATCGGTTCGGACTCTCGCTAAAAACGAAGGACCACCTGTTTTATACAGGTGGTCCTTTAATTTCAACCTACTCGCCGCTGTCACGTGTCGAGTATTTATCACTTCTGTTGTAGGCTGAACTTGAAGAATTTGCACTCCGCTAGGAGTGCCATGTTTATAGATTCGCGTCGCCTCAAAGAACTTACTCCGGTCGGAGGAGCGGAAATGGACTTCAGCATCATCATTCAAGATCATTTCCGCTCCTCCGACCGGCGCCGGAGTTACTTGATCTGTGGGTCTATAAACATGGCACACCTACGGTGTGAAGAGGCCGGACATTATCGATTCCAATCAGTTGACTGTTCCGGCACGTAGCGGACATTTGCTTGACGCGTTCCTGTCCCATCAAATCAACTATCGAGGTCACATGAAACTATCCCTGCTCCTAACGGTCTGCACTCTTATGATCACCTCATCCGTTCACGCTCAGAATCCAATCAGTCCCGCCGAACTACGGAAGCTGGCCGCAGACTATTACAACTGGCGAAATGAAAACTTCCCTGTAGCATCCAGTGATTCGGGCTTGCACACGTGGGACAATCGTCTGACGGATTACTCTTTGTCGGCCATTCTTTCGCGACGGTTACAGGCGAGGGATCTGCTAAACAAGGTACAGGCAATGAATACCACCAGTTGGACGAGGGACGATCGGATCGACTGGTTGCTGTTTCGCGCTCAACTCGAAGGCGTCGTCTTCTTCAATCGCGTCATCAATTTTGAGGAGAGCGATCCACAAACTTATGTAAACGAATGCAGCAATGGAATCTTTTCTTTGTTGAAG
>DATJKB010000057.1:0-4717 GCA_035491875.1 Pyrinomonadaceae bacterium
GTGGTAAAACCTGACGGCGGTAACAAAGCCGGACTTAATTAAACCCGGCGATAGAGTGTAAACTTAGGGTTTCAGTCCTCATGCTGAAACCCTTTACTATGTCTAGCGTGAATAGAATCATGAAAAGCCCGCGAAGTATCGTGGCCTTACTTATCGTGATGTTGTCACTCGTATCGGCAGTCAGCGCGCAGACACAAACAACTGCGTCTGCCCCTGAGAATCCGATCGATGAAAAGTCGCAGCAGATTATTGATAAGGCCATCGAAGTACTCGGTGGCCAGGCATATCTGAGCCTTAAGTCTGTCGTTGGGAAGGGATTCTTCAGTCCTTTTCATGAAGGCGCATCGATGCCTCCTGCTCGCTTTCTCGACTACATCGTCTATCCAGATCGCGAACGAACGGAGTTTTCGGGTGCCGGCATCAAGACCATTCAGACAAATGTTGGTGAGACTGGCTGGCTTTACGATGGCATGGTCAAAAAGATCACTGATCAGGAACCGGCGCAGATTGAAGACTTCAAGCGGACGATGAAGACGAGTTTGGAGAATCTGCTTCGCGGCTGGTGGAAGAAAGAGGGCGCCAAGGTTCGTTATGCAGGTCGTCGAGAAGCGGGCTTGGCAAAACGGAATGAAACGGTAAGGCTGACGTATCCAGACGGCTTTTGGATCGAATATGAATTCGGCGCGCGTGATGGAGTCCCGGCGAAGATCATCTACAAACGCAGTCGGAAGAATAGCGAGACGGGTGACGTTGAAGAAACAACTGAAGAGGATCAGTTATTGAAATTCATTGCCGTCAGCGGTGTGACGCAACCCTGGGTAATCGATCATTTTGTAAACGGCGTACAAACGACGCGCATTAATTACGAGTCGGTGGTCTACAACCAGGTGCTGCCGGATTCTTTGTTTGCTAAGCCCGCGGACGTCAAGCAGATAAAAAACTAGCCGCAGATTAACGCAGATAACGCAGATCAGAAAAATGAGTCAGTTAGCTGGTTTCAAATTCAGATCTGTGTTATCTGCGTAAATCTGCGGCTAAACTTTCTTCCTTACATAGCAAGACCGCCATCCACTTGGATCACCTGACCAGTGATGTAACGAGCATCATCAGACAACAGAAAGCACGCAATCCGCGCAACTTCGTCCGCTTCTGCAAAACGTCCGAGCGGAATTTGTTCGATGATCTTCGCGCGATAAGTCTCATCCAACGCGCTCGACATGTCGGTCGCTACCATTCCCAACGCGAGCGCGTTCACTGTTACCTTTCGACTTGCGACTTCCTTCGCCAACGCTTTCGTTAGTCCAACCATCCCGGCTTTGGATGCAGAGTAGTTTGACTGACCTGGCATTCCAATCTCGCCACTGATTGAAGAGATATTCAGAACTGAGCCACCACCATCCTGTCTTAGCATCGTGCGCAACGCAGCCTTCGAGAAATTCCAGGCCCCTTTCAGATTGGTATCGATAACTTCGTCCCAATCAGACTCTTTCATTCGCAGAATCAGGTTGTCACGCGTGATACCTGCGTTGTTGACGAGAAAATCGATGCGACCAAATCCATCCTTGACCTGCTTGACCATCTCAGTCGCAGCTTCAGTGTTTGCTACGTCGCATTGAGATGCCAGCGTGCGAACGCCAAGTGCCTCAAGCTCCGACTTCAACGATTCAGCCGATTCAGCGCTTTTCGAATAGTTGAAGGCGACATCTGCGCCGCGTCGTGCAAGTTCTAGGGCGATGGCCCGACCAATGCCGCGGGTGGCGCCGGTTACGATGGCAGCGCGGCCGGCAAATGGTTTTTGATCAGACAAATTACTATCCCTTTCATTTAATGAATGTGGTTAGTCGTCCAACTCGATGGTGGCGGAAGCGTAGTTCTGCATTTGACCCTTTGGAATAGCAGTAACTCAGTCGGAACTCAACTACAGAACGGGAGCAAAGCGACCGACTCAGTACACCTTGAATGCCTGGTAAGTGACAATCGGTCGCTTCGCTCCCGTTCTGTCGTTAAAGTTCTCGATGCCAGAACTTGTTGGATCATTGCTGCCTTGACACGTTGCGACGGTGTCGGATAGCGTCAGTTTTTCTTTTGCACTTGGGCCGTCTCTAATAGCACATCCGTTGGACTAGAAACAAATGCTTGACCTTAACTACGTAAGAGAGAACCTCGACAAAGTGCGGGCTGCGCTGCAATCGCGCGGCGCCGATGCGCGGGCACTTGACGAATTCGAGGCCGCAGATGCTGAACGTAAGCGAGTAATTGCTGGGTCTGACTCTTTGAACGCGCAACGCAACGCCGCCAGCCGCGAAATTGGCGGCCTGATGAAAGAAGGCAGGAAGGATGAAGCCGAATCTCGACGACGAGAAGTTGGTGAATTAAAGGATCGTATTGCCGAGTTGGATCAAAAGCGCGCAGCAGCGGAAACGAAGATGAATGAACTGCTGTCGACGCTGCCCAATGTTCCGCACGCGAGCGTTCCCATTGGCAAAAGCGAGGAAGACAATGTTGAGATCCGTCGCTGGGGTAACGCGCCGTCATTCGATTTTGACCCGAAAGACCATGTCGATCTGGGAACTTCGCTCGGCATCCTCGATCTCGAACGCGCTACGAAGATTTCAGCTGCACGCTTCGCCATTCTCAACGGTGCCGGCGCGCGTTTGGAACGTGCGTTGGTCAACTTCATGCTGGATATCCAAACACGGGAGAACGGTTATCAAGAAACCTTACCGCCGTTCATCGTCAATCGCGATTCACTGTTCGGCACCGCTCAGTTACCAAAGTTTGAGGCTGATCTTTTTAAACTGGAAGATGATCGCGAGCTTTACCTGATACCAACTGCGGAAGTTCCCGTCACTAACTATCGACGCGAAGAAATACTCGATGCCAACGACCTTCCGATGCGATGGGCTGCCTACACACCTTGTTTTCGTTCGGAAGCAGGCAGCTACGGCCGCGACACACGCGGCGTCATTCGCCAGCATCAGTTTGAAAAGGTAGAGCTTGTTAAGTATTCGCTGCCGGAAAACTCTTACGACGAACTTGAATCTCTAACACGCGACGCGGAGAGCATCCTGCAAAAGCTTGGATTGCATTATCGCGTCGTTGCGCTATCCACAGCAGATCTCGGCTTCGGCAGCGCAAAGACATATGACATCGAGGTTTGGTTACCGTCGCAGAATACTTTTCGCGAGATCTCTTCTTGTTCGAACTACGAATCGTTCCAGGCACGGCGTGCGCAGATTCGCTTCCGTCGTTCCGGCGGTGCAAAACCTGAATATGTCCACACGCTTAATGGCTCAGGACTGGCAGTGGGACGGACGTGGATCGCGATCCTGGAAAACTACCAGCAGGCTGACGGCAGCATAATGATTCCCGAAGCTTTACAACCGTATGTGGATATGGACGTTATCCAATAAAAGGGGAAGGGGAAAAGGAGAAAGACATCTACTCTTTGGAGTGCGGTGACCTGTCACCGCATTCCAAAGAGTAGATGTCTTTTCCCCTCTTCCCCTCTTCCCCTCTTCCCCTTTATCTCTTACTTCACGCGAATATCAAATGGCATGACGAGCATCTTCTCGCCCGTCTTCATTCGTTCCATCAACTGCATGAAGCGAAACGCACGCCGCGCATCTTCCGGTAGTGCAGCCAGCACAGCACGCTGCTGCGCAACTTCCGTATTCGAATTATCGCCGCCGCTACTCATCAACTCCTGCAGGAAAGTTCGCGGGTATGGAAGGATCACTCGCTCGACGCCCTTGTCCGCAGGAATCTTTGCGAGCTCCTTTGCGACTTCAATGGCGCGATCTAGTCCACCGTACTCGTCCACGAGACCTCGCTCTTTCGCCTGCGCTCCTGTCCAAACGCGGCCCTGCCCCACAGAGTCGATGTATTGCGCATCTTTCTTGCGCCCCTTCGCGACCTTTGGGACAAAGTCCTGGTAATAAGTTGTCTTGATCCACTCTTCAAACTTCACGCGTTCTTCGTCAGAAAACTTTTCAGTCTCGCGAAACATTCCGGCCGTTTTGCCGCGCATCACATACTCATTCGAGACGCCGAGCCAATCGTAGAGGCCTCGCATAACCGGTTTGCCCGCGACCACGCCAATAGAGCCCGTGATCGTCGACGGTTGCGCAACTATCTTCGCAGCGCTCGCAGAAATGTAATATCCGCCTGACGCTGCAACGTCGCTCATCGAAATCACTACCGGCTTCTTCTGATTAGCAGCGTCGACCGCATGCCAGATTATGTCTGAAGCCAAACCTGAACCGCCCGGGCTATCGACGCGAATCACAATAGCTTTAATTGACTTGTCAGCCGCGGCGTCGGTAACAGCGCGCGACAACGTGTCGGATCCAATCGACTGGCCGCCGGAGGGACTATTCTCGGATCTTCCAGACCCAATTTCTCCACTCGCGTAGATCACAGCGATGCGCTCGCCTTCATTCAGCCCAAGACTTTCGGGCGAAACATCGCGATACTCCGCTCGAACGGGAGAGAACGTGTCGGCTTCTTTGTAACCGAGCGTCGCTTTTATTTGCTTCTCGACTTCGTCGTGATAAGCGACTTCATCGATTAGGCCATTGGCCTTGGCCTGATTGCCGTTGTAAGGCGCGTTGTCGATCAGTGCTTTGATTTCCTCGGGCGTTTTGTGTCTGGCTTCGGCGATCGTTTGCACATATCGATTGAATAGATCATCAAGCAACGAATTGATGTATTCGCG
>DATJKB010000058.1:0-2334 GCA_035491875.1 Pyrinomonadaceae bacterium
CTATCAACACATGACGCGCGCGATAGACAGTGCCCATTCCGCCAATACCGAGGCGTGCTTCGATGCAATACTTTTCGTTGAGAGTTTTGCCGATCAATGGATCGCCAAGCATTTCGCCGGCAATGGTTGCATCGGCTTGAAGAAGAGTTTGATCCGCCGGACAGAACTCGTTGTCAGCTGTGTAGTGATTTCCGCATGTTGGGCAATGAAGCATCAGTATCAGTAGATTTCCTGGAGAGAGGGCGCACTTGATTATCCCTTAAAAACTGATTTGACGCACTTACCCCTCTTTGGAGTGCCGTGACTTGTCACCGCTTTCGTCCGGTGCCACTTTGTCGCAGCCGAAAGCGCCGACAAGTCGGCGCACTCCAAATTAATCCCCGCTCGTGGCCGTCAGGCGATCATGAACAACGATATCAACCTCGCCATCTTTATTAATCGATGTTTCGTTCTGGATCCGGTTTTCGTGTGCGGCCTTAACAAATGCCGAAAACAACGGATGGGCATTCAGCGGCTTTGATTTGTATTCAGGATGGAATTGACACGCAATAAACCATGGATGAACTTCGTGAGGCAGTTCGATAATCTCAACGAACTTGCCATCGGGCGAGACACCACTAAAGACCAGACCTTCGTCGGCAAGCTTCTTTCGGTATTCAGGATTAAACTCATAACGATGACGATGTCGTTCACTGATCTCTTCGGCGCCGCCGTAAACTTGACGAGCCAACGAATTCGGAGCTAGCTCGCACGGCCACGCGCCAAGCCGCATCGTCCCGCCGAGCTCTTCGACGTCAACTAAGTCGCGCAGTTTGAAGATCACTGGATGAGGCGTTTCAAGGTCAAACTCGGTGGAGTCTGCATCTTTCAAATCCAACACACTTCGCGAGTATTCGATACACGCCGTCTGCATTCCCAAACAGATTCCGAAATAAGGGGTGCGCGTCTTACGGGCGTAAGAGATTGCCCGGATCATTCCAGCAACGCCACGTTTCCCGAAACCGCCGGGAACCAGGATCGCATCGAAATCGCGAAGCCGGCTCTCGTAATCGTCGTCCATCAGATCTTCGGATTCGATCCATTTCACGTCGACGCGGACATTGTTTGCAACTCCACCGTGAGTCAACGCTTCACGCAAAGACTTGTAGGAATCTTCGAGCTCGACGTACTTACCAACAATCGCAATCGAAGTCTCGCCACCCGACGGTTCGCGAATCGTTGAAACTAGATTTCGCCACTCTGTTAGATCCGCCTGAGGAGCCTGCGCATCAAGACCTAACTGCGACACGATAAGTCCGTCGAGTCCCTGCTCATGAAACGCAAGCGGCACATCGTAGATAGTGTCGACGTCTTGCGCGCTGATTACCGCCGACTCCTTAACGTTGCAGAAGAGCGCGATCTTGCCACGCAGTTCTCGCGATAGAGGCTTTTCCGAGCGACATAACAGAATGTCGGGCGCAATACCGATTTCGCGTAAATCGCGAACGGAGTGTTGGGTCGGCTTTGTTTTCAATTCCCCGGCGGCCGCGATGAACGGCACAAGCGTAACGTGAATGAACAGCGCGTTGCCGGCGCCCTCTTCGTTTCCCATCTGGCGAATGGCTTCCAAAAATGGCAACGACTCGATGTCGCCAACTGTCCCACCGATCTCAACAATGATGACATCGGGTCGATCATTCTCAGCGACTGCGCGAACAGCCTCTTTGATTTCGTTTGTGATATGTGGAATGACCTGGATGGTCTTGCCGAGATAGTCGCCACGGCGCTCTTTCTCGATCACCGAGAGATAGATTCGGCCAGTGGTCCAGTTATTCGCCTGGGACAGGTGTGCGTGAGTGAACCGTTCGTAATGCCCTAAATCAAGATCAGTTTCAGCGCCATCGTCGGTTACAAACACTTCGCCGTGTTGAAAGGGCGACATCGTTCCTGGATCGACGTTGATGTATGGATCGAGTTTGATGAGTGCGACCTGCAGTCCGCGACACTCGAGCAAGCACCCGATGGAGGAAGCTGCGAGACCCTTTCCTAAGCTCGAGACCACACCGCCTGTAACGAAGATGTATTTTGGCATTACGCTCTCTCCCTCTTATGAAGCTATAACTAAGTGACACAGCTATTCAGTACCGTCCGCGGTAGCGGATGGCCACCCCTCAAGCGACGTTTTCTGATAGGTTGAGTAGTGGCCATCCGCTACCGCGGACGGTACTGATTAGTGCTTCCATATCGAACATGATTTCACACCACCTCGTCGTCAATTTCGTCGCCCTGTCCGGCTTCGGGTGGCTCACCTGATCCCTGTTCGCCATCGTAACGGCCCTGCTTTAGATCTTCCTG
>DATJKB010000059.1:0-4322 GCA_035491875.1 Pyrinomonadaceae bacterium
GTTCAGGCTCCGATTGCGATTGGTCGTGATCATCTCGATACCGGTTCAGTTGCTTCACCGTTCAGAGAGACCGAAGCCATGAAAGACGGATCCGACGCAGTCGGCGATTGGCCAGTGTTGAATGCGTTACTCAACACTGCGAGTGGTGCGAGTTGGGTTTCGTTTCATCACGGCGGTGGTGTTGGCATTGGCTATTCGCTGCACGCGGGACAAGTTACGGTTGCTGACGGCACTGACGATGCGGCTAAACGTTTGAATCGTGTGCTCACGAACGATCCCGGCCTGGGCGTTGCGCGACATGTGGATGCCGGTTACGAAGAAGCAGAAAAGACTGCGCGCGAAAAAGAAATCAAGATCCCGATGCTGGAAAATTCTTAGCCACAGATTTACGCAGATCGCACAGATCTGAAGTGGTCTGTCAGTTATGTTTGATCTGCGTAATCTGCGGATGAATCTTTGCCGAAGCAAATGTACAAATCGATTAGAACCCAAATACTTATAACGGTTCTCGCAGCAGTTCTGGGCGGCGGGCTGGTCTCAAGTAGCGCGTCCGCAAAAGCGCGCGTCGAAACTATTCAGTTTCGCAGCAAGCTCATGAACGCGACACTGCCGTACAGTGTGGCACTGCCTGAGGATTACGATGATTCAACGACGACTCGCTACGCAGTGCTTTACCTGCTTCATGGCTTAACCGGTCATTACAACGATTGGTTCTCACGCACTAATGTCGCCGACTATGCAGCTCAGCACCGACTGATCGTGGTCACTCCCGAGGGTAATGATGGTTGGTACATCGATAGTGTGGCTGTACCGTCAGAGAAATATGAGAGCTACATTCTTAACGAAATAATTCCTGACGTGCAGGCTCGTTATCGGACCATTGAGGCTCGGTATGGACGTGCGATCGCCGGTCTCTCGATGGGCGGATACGGCGCTATTAAGTTTGGGCTGAAGTCGCCATCCACTTTTGCATTTGTTGGTTCAATGAGTGGGGCCTTTGGAATTACGCGCGTCGATGATCAGGGTATTCAATGGGAGGCCCTGAAAAAGTCACTCAAACTCTTTGGCGCTGTTGGCAGCGACACGCGGAAGCAGAATGATGTCTTCGAGCTGATCAAACAATTGCCTGCGAATCGAATCTCTTCTTTGCCGTTTATTTACTTCGACGCCGGAACCGAGGACGCTGGCGTATTTGCCGACAACCGTGAACTGGCGGCATTGTTGGTCGAGAAGAAGATCCCGCATGAATATCGTGAGCTGCCTGGTGATCATTCCTGGGGATATTGGGACCGACAGGTCCAGGAAGTACTAAGGATCGCTTTCAGGAAACTAAACGTGCGACCCGCGATGGATCCTCCCCGAAGTCAACCCAAGCTGATCCCGGCTCGTAGGGTCGGCGCTCCAAAGAAAAACTAGCGTTGCTAAACTTTGCCATTCAAGTCGCTCGTGATGCGGGCAATCTTCTCGTCCAGCGTTTAGGTTCCGCGCAGATTTCCAACAAAGGCGACATCGATCTCGTCACTGAAGCGGACATTGCTGCGGAAGAGTTGATCATCGATCGCATTCGTTCGCATTACCCATTGCACGGCATCCTTGCAGAGGAATCCGGCGAAGCAGTTCAGCAAGGAACGTCACGAAGCGAGTGGAAGTGGATCATCGATCCATTAGACGGCACCACCAACTACGCGCACGGCTATCCCTGTTTCTGCGTTTCGATTGCAGTGGAGCATGCGGGTACGCTGGAGATTGGCGTGGTTTACGATCCCATGCGCGATGAGATGTTTGCTGCCGAACGCGGACAAGGAGCAACACTCAACGAGCGAAGGATCCGCGTCTCCAGCGTGGAGCAACTCAATAGCGCGATGATGTGTACGGGGTTTCCCTACAACGTACGAACGCGTCCGGACTTCGCGCGCGACTTCACGAACTTCACACTCCACGCCCAGGCTGTTCGACGCGATGGCTCGGCGGCATTGGATCTTGCTTATATTGCTTGCGGAAGATTCGACGGCTTTTGGGAAGATGGACTAAACCCGTGGGATGTTGCAGCGGGTGCGATTCTGATTAGTGAAGCGGGCGGAAGAATCACTAATTACGAGAACGAACCACTGGATATCTATACAAAGAAAGTCGTCGCAAGTAACGGCCTTGTTCATGAGGCGATGCTTCGTTTACTACGGCGCTAGGAACGAAAAGAAGAAAAGGGGAAAAGGGAAAGAGGGGAAGAGGAAAATGATTTACCCTCTTCGCCTTTTCCCCTCTTTCGCTTTTTTCCTTTCAAAGCGCCGACTCGATCACCTTCGCGAGCTTCTCACTCTCACGCCTTGCGTAAGCGCGAGTCTCATCGTCAGGACCAGGCTCAGCGCGATACAGTGGATGATAAGTAACTACAACTTTCCCAATGTGAGGAAACTTCCATCCTCTGGGCCAAACTCGATTCCCACCTTTGATAGTCACCGGCAGAATAGGCACCTTGGCCTCCAATGCCAGACGCACTGCTCCAGCTTTGAATCTCTCGAGTGAACCCGCCGATGTGCTCCGTCCACCTTCCGGAAAGATCACAACCGCCCCGCCCTCTCGTAACCACTGCAACGATCGCCGAATCGCGGCGGGATCACTGCCCTCCAATGCGAGTGGCCAGGCGCCAAACAACCTAAGGCCCCTTCCCACTACAGGCCATTTGAAAGCGGCGCTCCAAGCGAGATACCGAATCGGACGTTTGATTGGAAGGGAAAGCCAGAAAGGATCGAGGTAGGTTTGGTGATTCGACGCGATGATCAAGCCGCCGTTTTTCGGAACATTCTCCAAACCGGAGAACTCAATTTTCCAAAAAACGCGGCTGACACCGCCAACGATTGGCCGTATGATTTCCAGGACCCACTGCGGGAACATCGTCCGGCCACTATTAGACTGCGACAAGTTGCTTCTGGCTGGCGATGTACCGTTGTTACTCAAGGCCTTTTTCGTGAGACGTTTTAGTTGACGCTGGAGGGAGGCTGAATTTCATCCCACCAATCAGGAACATCACGTTCCGTTAAGGCGTCTTCGTTCCAACGTTCGCAGAAGCCGCACTCAAATCCGCGATACTCGAAAGCTTCGTCCTTCGTTAGACCAAGAGAAACGCGCTGGTTGCAATCGGCAAAGTTACAGCGGCGGGCTATCTCAAACAGCAAAACTTCTCTTTCAATCTGGATCGATCGACTTTGTGGCATGGCGGTATTTTACAACGGCCACTCTTTATCGATGAATTCGACGTGGATACGACGGATTCCATCGGCGCCAGTGCTTCGCGCCCGCACTGCTGCATGGACTGAAAGGTTGTACTGTTGACTTGTGAGACGAACGAAGCGTCCCACGGGAATCTGCAGCGTAGTAAACAGCGTTGCCCCTCCGCGACTAATGTTTTCCGTTACGCTCTGTTCGCTTTCCGTAAGCTCTCCTTTTTCGTTCACAGTTTCAAGGAGCATATCAACGGCAATGTTGTGACGCGTGTGAATACGCTGATCTGACGAGGGAACCGGTTGAACCATGGCTTCAACTCCCGGCATGGATCGGTTATCAGAAGTCGCGAGTTCGTAACGCTTCCACGGTTCGAGTTCATAACTCTTCGGGGCATGTTTGCCGATGAATGCCGCGCCAACTTCAAACACCGTCTGGTTGTCTGCCGCGGTTATTACGCCCACGTGCCTTACTATCGCCCAAACTCTGTATTGATCTTCCGCGTGATCGAAGGCGCGCAACTGACGCGGCATTGGGATTGTCATGTGCACGAGGCGTCCTTTTTCCGTTGGCCGCTTCAGCGTGAAGCCTGCACCAAAGGGAGTTACGTCCGTCAGTCGTGTTACTTCCATCCACTCAAAGTCTGGCGCCTCTTTGCAGCGAACCCGCACTGGCAGTTTCAATTCAAGCCGCTCGCGAATCCGCTTCCAATCTCGTGTTTGACTCATGGGAGTTGAGTCTCCGAAAGCTGGTTTGGGCTCGCCGGCGGCACCGACGAGGCGCTTCTGAGGTTAACCTTTAGAAATGCCTCTGAAGCTATTGATTTTAATAGAGTTTTCACTTGGCGACGGGTTGCAAAATAGGCCTGAAAAGGGCTAAAATCTCCCCGTACTTGAATGCTAAATGCGCATCCGTCTTCCCTACCCAAGGAACGATCAATCAATTCAAGTCGAACCGCCTCTAGAAGCAGTTTCTTCTGGGCGAAGTTTGTGAAGCTGGATGCGACTGAGGTCAACGAACGTGCCGCCTAAAACGCGCGGATTGTACTTGAAAGGGTGCTAGATGGAAACCACCTCGGAGCGCAACCACATAAACATCGAAGA
>DATJKB010000060.1:0-6411 GCA_035491875.1 Pyrinomonadaceae bacterium
ATCCCGCCTCCTCGGAAGGAAGCGGGTGACAAGTCCCCGCACTCCAAGGTTAATCCAACGGCCTTGGACCGGCATCCATCCCGCGCGTGCTCACCTGATTGATTACACGCACATGGAGATCATTCTTCACGCGGATCTGACACGACAAGCGCGTATTGGGCGCCAACTCAGCTTCAACTGCAAGCCGGTTCCGTTCAAGTTCCTGCATCTCGCCGGGCTCGCCTTCGAGTACTTCAACTCGACACGTCGTACAGCGTGCATTGCCGCCGCACCGGTGCAGGATGTCGATGCCGGCATCCTCCAACACGAGTACAAGTTTCTTATCTTCAGGCGCTTCAGTTTCGATGGCGCCGGTAGCAGTTTCCGCTTGAATCTTCGGCATTAGTGTTAGCTCCAATTGTGTTTTTGATTGCAGAGTGAATTTGACATAACTCTGAACAAGCGGCAAGCGACGTGAGGCTGATGAACCGCAAGCCTAACGGGAGGTTAGGTTCAACTCCATGTAAAGAGTGTCGCCGAAAGGCGTGTCGTAGTAGGCGGGAATCTCTTTGAATCCGATTGAGCGATACAATTTAATTGCTTCATCCATCTTTCCGGGGATGGTGTCAAGACGCATCTTTGCATATCCGATCAGTTTCGCTTCGTTAAGAATCGCATCAACCATCTTTCCGCCCAAGCCTTTTCCTCGAAAACTCGGACGAAGATAAAGACGCTTCATTTCACAGACGCTGTCGTTGAGTTTTCGAAGCGCGATACAGCCGGCAACGTCAGAGCCGACACGTGCAAGCAGAAGACGACCGAGTGGCGGAGCATAGTCGCCGGGAAGACTCGCAAGCTCCTGATCGAAACTCTGAAAGCACAGACTTATGCCAAGCGAGGCTTCGTACTGTTTGAACAGTGCACGTGCCTCATCGATGTCTGCTGACGACTTAGCTTGGGTCAGCGAGAATTCGTTTCGATTTTGAGCTAATGCCTCAACCACCCAACACGTGTCTCCATGCCTTCGATCATCCTGTGAATGGTCCACAACTGTAATGGCATCTCATCGTACAGGTGGACAACCTTCTTTCGGCGACCATCCTTAAGCACAGTCACTTTCGTAATCACGCAGTCAGCACATGCACCGTCCTGCGGATAAGCAGAGTCAAGCTCAAAAAATGTCTGTGAGTCTAAAACTTCCGCAAGCTTGTCAAATTCCGCTTTGTATAGATCCCCATGCTTTACCTCATGCGACTGTAGTCCAACTCTTGTAACACTTGAATAATAATCTTCACGACCGTTGCGTTGAAACACTATCTTGTAGTCGGGACAATCTCTTCCACCACACCAGTCGTAGATGACCTCCATCGTTATTTCCTGAGTCTCGTCAGCTTCCTTAAGTTGGAGTGCGGGAATATCAACGGAACGGTGCGGGATGTTTTTAAGCACGGCGGATAAACCACATCCGACCGAGGCGCAGAGGAAAAAGACCGCTAACTTTCTGGTGAAACAACTCATGATAGGACCTCTTGCTGGACGTTGTTGAGTAATCAGACGCCGGAATAGGCCGCACGGTTCCCGTTTTCAACCAAAATAGAAACGCGGTGCGTACAAATATACGCACCGCGTGAAAGATTGTTTATGAAGTTGGGCTAGGCGGTGAACGATGAACCGCAGCCGCAGCTGCCGGTTGAGTTCGGATTCTTGAACGTGAAGCCGGAACCCATGACTCCGGTCACGTAGTCGATCTCGACGCCATTCAGATACTGCGCGCTGAACATGTCAACAAACATGCGAATGCCTCTTTCGTCGAGAATGAAATCGCCTTCACGCGAATTCTCTTCGATGTTCAGACTGTACTGAAAACCGGAACAGCCGCCGGGAACAACTCTTACGCGAAGACCGGCCGTTTCGGGCAGTCCTTCTTCACTTGCAATAAACTTCTTAATCTCGCCGGCCGCACTCTCAGTGACGTTTAAAGCCACGGTGGGCGCTGTGGTTGCTGACATTTCTTTCTTCTACCCTTCTTTTTAATCTTGCTAGTTCTGGCCTTTGGACTTAGGTCTTTGGTCTTTGCAAGCAGCTGCCGAAGACCAAAGACCGAAGGCCAAAGACTCAGGCCGCCTTTATCTTATTGTCCTTTGCCCAAAACGACAAGTTCGGGTTTCATTGCCTCGATCGACACCTGCCGCGCCACTTCTTCCGCTACCTTGCGAAACGCCTGGGCTTGAGGCGAGTCTGGGTGGCTTACGACAACCGGTACGCCTTTGTCCCCGCCTTCACGCACCTCCATACCCAATGGAATCGTGCCGAGAAACGGCACGTGGTACATGTGCGACAGCCGCTGGCCGCCCCCTTCGCCGAAGATGTTATAGCGAGTGCCGGTGTCAGGAGCGACGAAGTAGCTCATATTTTCAACAACCCCGAGTACTGGAATCGCCACGGTCTCAAACATTCTCAGCGCGCGGCGGACGTCCGCCACCGCAACGTCCTGAGGCGTTGTAACGAGAACCGCGCCCTGAACGGGAACCAACTGCGCCAGAGATAACTGAACGTCGCCCGTTCCGGGAGGCATATCCACGATCAGATAATCGAGCTCGCCCCACTTCACATCCGACAGGAACTGCTTAACAAGTCCGTGCAGGATCGGTCCTCTTACTATCATCGGCTTGTCGCCGGGTTGCAGTAGCGCCATCGACATCAACTTAACGCCGTAGGCTTCAATTGGAATCAACCGGTTGACGTCGACCTCGGGACGCGCGTCACTCACTCCGAGCATCAGGGGAACGTTTGGACCATAAACGTCAGCATCCATCAAACCAACGCGTGCGCCGTCGAGGGCAAGCGACACGGCGATGTTCACAGCGACAGTCGACTTACCGACTCCGCCTTTACCTGATGAGACCGCAACGATGTTTCTGACGCCCTCGATCACCACCTTCTCTCCAAGGCCGCGACCCTTTGGCACTTCGGCATCCATCGTCACAGTGACTGAGGTAACGCCGGGCATGCTGCCGACAATGTCTTTCGCCGCGCTTTCCATCTCAGCTTTAACCGGGCACGCGGGAGTTGTTAAGACGATACGAAAGGAAACGACACCACCATCGATCTTGAGGTCTCGAATGAATCCGAGAGTGACGATATCCTTGTGCAGGTCGGGGTCTTGTATCTGACGTAAAGCGTCTAAGATTGATTCTTCGTTGATTTGGGTCATATTGTTCTGATTCTTGCAGGAGTTTGAACTGAAAAGCGTAGCCGATCCGTTGGGTTTTGCCAAACTACCAGTAAATCTTAGATATTGAGGCAACGTTTTACTGGGACCGCGGACGTCTCGTCCGCAGATGAGCGCGAAGCGCGAAAAACAATTGCGCGTCTAACGACGCGTTTGCGGACGAGACGTCCGCGCTCCCAGTTATTACTTGAATGATTTAGTAAAGATGTCGATGGATGACCATTTCCTTCAGCCGCGCAATGTCGGTGACGCCAGCGAGCCCAGCTTCTTTGGGCGAGCGGCATCGATGCAGTGCGGAGCAGCGGTGCGGGTCTCGATTCAGATTGACGAACAGCATCGAATCTCGGAAGCGAAGTTTAGAGCGGCTGGGTGTAGTGTCCTGGTTTCGTCGTTGTCGATGTTGACAGACCGAGTGAAAGGGCTGACGCCTGGTGATGCAGCCGTGATTGCACAAGCCCCTCTAGACCTTGTCGAGAACTTGGAAGGCCTTAGTTGCGTGCGACTCGCGTGCGACGCTTTAGTCGCGGCGATTCAGAAATACAGCGACGCAGTCAGGCATGAATGGAATGGTGATGAAGCACTGATCTGCACGTGTTTCTGCGTTTCGGAAAGGGTCATTGAAACTGAGATCACAGAGAAGGGCCTGTCGACGGTTTCAGAAGTTACAAGAGCGTGTAATGCAGGAGGCGGCTGCGGTTCGTGTCACCCGTTGATTGAAGAGATGCTCGACGCCGTTGGTCGAACTTAGCGTCGCCGAAGAGTTCTCAATATCGTGGTAAACAGTCAGTACCGAAACGCGGTAGCGTACGGAATCCTGAGTGTTACCGGACGACCCGACGCTACCGCGTTTCGGTACTGACTGTTTTGCCCTTACGTTGAGTGATTCGTATAAAAGCGGTAGTCTCAAGATCAACGGACAACGGACAAACCCATGATTTACCTCGATAACAACGCCACGACACGCGTCGCTCCCGAAGTGGCTGCGGCTATGCAGCCTTATCTAACCGAGTTCTTCGGCAATCCTTCATCGGCTCACGCGCTGGGTCGAAAGATGAAAGAGGCTGTCGAAAAGTCTCGTGACCAGGTCGCGAACTTGATTGGTGCTGCAAACAGTAACGAGATTGTCTTCACGTCGTGCGGATCTGAATCAGACAACTGGTCCATACGCGGCGCCCTGGCGACGCAACCGGATAAGCGCCACATCATTACCACTCAAGTCGAGCACGAAGCAGTCAAAAACCTTTGCGAGCTTCTGGAGAAAGAAGGATACGAAGTTTCCTGGATCGGCGTTGGCGAACATGGTGAACTCGACCTTGATGAGTTGCGACGTTCATTACGTCCAGACACAGCACTCGTGACGGTCATGCTTGCGAACAACGAAACCGGCGTTCTGTTTCCGATGAACGAGATCGGCGACATTGTGCGTGAAAGATCCACGGCACTATTTCACGTCGATGGCGTGCAAGCGGTTGGTAAGATTCCGATTAATCTAAGGGAAACGAATGTTGATCTCTTCGCGTTGTCTGGTCACAAGCTGCATGCGCCGCAAGGCATCGGAGCGTTATACGTGAGGACTGGTGTTACGTTGCCTCCGTTCATCGTCGGTGGGGCACAAGAGCACGGACGCCGCGCGGGTACTTCGCCAGTTCCAAACATCGTCGGGCTGGGTGCTGCGTGTGAGCTCGCACGGCAGTCAGACAATCACGACGAGATCCGCTTTTTGCGTGATCGACTTGAGTCGCAGATTCTGAGCACGATTCCTAATGCACGTGTGAACGGAGTGCGCGAGGCTACAAAACGCCTCCCGAACACGTCCAACATCTCGTTTGAATACGTCGAGGGGCAAAACATCCTGGCGCATCTCGACAAAGCCGAAATCTGTGTTTCCACTGGCTCTGCGTGTCATTCGAGCACTAAGCAGTCGTCTCCAACACTGCGCGCGATGAATGTTCCCTACACAGCTGCCCAGGGCTCAATAAGGTTCTCGCTTGGCAGGTACAACACGCTAGAGGAGATCGATTACACGCTAGGCGTTCTTCCGGAGATTATTGCTGACCTTGCGGCGATGTCTCCTTACGACAAAGAGCTACAGGCTCTTTTTGCGTCGCGATGAGGGCGAACGATACCCGTTAATCCCCGCATCCAAAAGTCTCCTTTTGTGGCCTTCGCTTTGCTGGTAGAATCGCGAGCGGAAGTTGTGTTGGGGATTATCACGAAAGTCCATTCCGAAAATTGCCCGGAAGGCCGGGGCAATACCAGTTGACCAATTTGGGCGTGCGCAAAAATCCTCGATGTCCCGTTGCCTGATTGAGGATAGCTTCGCAGCGCCCGCTGAAGAGCAAAAACGTTTGAGAATCAATTTGGAAGGGGTTAATTAGAAAACCAATGAGCACTGTTATCGAACCGCCTGTCAGTTCGGCTGATAAGCATTTGGAAGAAGTCGAGACTGTGACGATCCGGTTTGCCGGCGACTCCGGCGACGGAATGCAGCTGACCGGCACTCAATTCACGAACACTTCAGCTGTAGTTGGCAACGATATTTCGACGTTACCCGACTTCCCGGCTGAGATTCGGGCTCCTGCCGGAAGCTTGCCGGGCGTCAGCGGTTTTCAGTTGAACTTCTCGAGTCAGGACATCAAGACGCCTGGAGATCAACCGAACGTTTTGGTGGCGATGAATCCTGCGGCGCTAAAAGTGAACCTGGCTGATCTCGAAGAGGGCGGCACATTAATCGTCAATACTGACGGTTTCACTCCGGAGAATTTGAAGTACGCGAGCTACGCGGCGAATCCGCTGGAGGACAACTCGCTTGCCGGATACCGCGTGCACAAGTTGCCGATCTCGACCTTGAACATGAATGCGTTGAAAGGCAACGTTGAGCTTTCGCGAAAAGAGATCGACCGCTGCAAGAACTTCTTTGCCCTGGGTGTTCTTTACTGGCTTTACGATCGACCGATGGAGAACACGCTCAATTGGATTCAGGCCAAGTTCGGCAAGAACCCCCAACTGGCAAAGGCTAACGAGATAGCGCTGAGGACCGGTTATAACTTCGCGGATACAACCGAAGTCTTCACCACGCACTACACTGTTAAGAAAGCGAAGATCGCTCCGGGCAAGTATCGAAAGTTGACCGGCAATGAAGCGACGGCGATCGGATTCATCGCCGCGTCGCAACTCTCGGGCAGACCACTTTTCTATGG
>DATJKB010000061.1:0-3950 GCA_035491875.1 Pyrinomonadaceae bacterium
GACCTGTCGCCGCTTTCCATTGCAGGCTTTTGACAAAGAAAGCGGCGACAGGTCGCCGCACTCCAAAAACTATTGTGCAAATGTACAAAGGTCTCTAAAATCTCGCCCGATGGACCGACCGAGCGATAACCTACTTTCCCGTTTGGAGCAAAGCCTCCGTCAGTCCCGCGCCGCACGTATGCACCTGGCAGCGCGTCTCCGGGAACTTGAGGCGGAAGCAGACAGTGTCCGGGCCGAACTGGCCGAAATGGACAATCTGGCGAGCCAAACGGAGGCGGCTATTTATCGACTGCTTTCGTCCGTTTTGAATTCAAGCAACCTGTCTCTGGGACTGCCCTCCGACTCCGAACTGGAAGCGGCGATGAGACAATCGCCCGGCGTAGTGCGAGCTCAACCTCCACTCGAAAGGCGACAACAGATTCCGACGGTCAGAAGCAACGTGGAAGTTCTGAGCGATCGCTTCATGGATCGCACGATCCCGCAGGCCGTTACATTGTTGCTTCGCGAAGAAGGCGCTGCATTGCACGTCAACGAACTCTACAATCGATTACTCGAAGGTGGGTTCAAGTTTACGGGTCAGAATCCCACTATCAGCATCGCCGTATCACTCAATCGCAACACACGCTTTCGGAAAGTCGCCCCAGGCACTTTTGATCTCGTGATGCGCGACGCCTCCAAAGCGTCCTGACTCAAAGCAGTTCTTCCTAACTCATTACTTCGCTACAATGAGCGCCGATGCGCGCGATGGTTCTCTCAGCCGGTTACGGCACCAGACTCTGGCCACTAACAGAGGATCGGACCAAGCCGGCGATTCCCATTCTTGGTAAACCACTGGTTGGTTACGTCGCCGAATACCTGGTCCAATACGGTTTGAATGAGATTGTCGTAAATCTCCATCATCGACCGGAATCTGTCCGTGCGGCGTTAGGTAATGGCAGTGCCTTCGGCGTCAAGCTCACCTACGTTGAAGAACCCGTGATTCTCGGAACCAGTGGCGCGCTCGACAACGCTCGGGAACTTTTCGTGGACGACACTTTTGTCGTCGTTAACGGAAAGATAATCACTGACATTGATTTGAGCTCGGCGTTTGAGACCCATCGCAGGAATAACGCGCTGGCCACGCTTGTTCTCATGGAGAATCGAAAGCAGGAGAAATTCAGTGTGGTCGAAACGCGAGATGGTTTGATAACCGGTTTCGGCGGAATGCCGGCGAGGGACGAAACCGACACGCCTTTGATGTTCACGGGTATTCAAATTCTGGAGCCACGCATCTTTGAATACATTCCACGCGGCGTCTTTTCTCATTCGACAACAGAGGTCTATCCGCAGGCAATTGCGAAAGGTGAGCGTGTAGCCGCTCACGTCGCTGAGGGGAAATGGCGCGAGCTTTCCACGCTGCAACGGTACCTGGATATCAGCATCGAGATGCTGAGAGAAAAGGGCGACGCCTTTAGTCGTGGTAGAAACAACCGACTGGGGACGAACGCTAAGATTGTTGACTCGGTACTATGGGACAACGTGGAGGTTTCGGATTCTGCGCGAGTCGACCGAGCAGTTCTCGCCGATAACGTGCGAATTGGCGCCCATGAGGTTATCAGCAATGCAGTTGTGGTCCCTCGCGTGCTGATTGAAGGCAAGACGTCGCCGGAAAAGGCGTTACGAGGAGTCGTTCAGGGGGAAAACTTTGTGGTGCCCTTGAGCGGATGATACAATCCGGCGTCACACAGTTATGGGGACAGAAACAGATACGTTGTTGCTGTTTTCTCCCAATAGCTCGCCTATTCATTCACAAATGAGCTCAGCAAAACAGGTGATCTCGAACGCATTCGAATCTTCCGCGTCAGAACGGCTTACCAGACTACTCAGCCAGAACGGGATTAAGGATCGCGACGTCATTGCGTTAACACCTGATGCGTCAACTCGTAAGTATTTTCGTGTCGGCTGGAAGAAGGGAAGCGCGGTAGCCGCGGTTTATCCCGAACCGTTCGATCCGGAGTTTCATCCATATCTCGACGTCACCAATTTGTTTCTCAAATGCGAAATTCCGGTGCCGGAGATCTATGCGGTAGATGGATCCGCCGGAGTGATTGTTCAGGAAGATCTCGGCGACGAGCAGCTATTTCAGATTTTTGAAAACGAGCCGGAGGAACGCTGTGACGAGTACAAACAGCAGGCCATCAGCCTGATCGCGCGCATTCAGAAAGCGAGCGAGACCGCGCGCGAGGTGAACTCGATCTCAAGCCGTTTGGCATTTGATGAAGCAAAGCTCTCCTGGGAACTCGACTTCTTTTTCGAACACTACTTCGGCAGCCTCCGCAAAGAGCACTTTAGTCACTCCGAAACTGCTGAACTCAAGGCTGAGTTGAATGATATCGCCGCTGAACTCGCAGCCGCACCACGCGTGTTGTGTCATCGCGATTACCACGGCGCAAACCTGATGGTTGATTCGAAGAACCGTCTGCGGGTGCTGGACCATCAGGACGCGCGCATGGGACCAGCGAGCTACGATTTAGTTTCGTTCCTGCTCGATCGCCAACCAAATCCGCCGTCGCTCGCTGAGTTGAGAGACTATCGTCTGTTCTTTTTGGAAGAACGACGGAAGCTGGGGCTGGACATTCTGGATCCCGACGATTTCGCAAACGAGTTCCGCCTGATGGCAATCCAACGAGGACTCAAAGCAACCGGCACCTTCTCGTATCAAACCGCCGTCTGTGGCCGCGGTGTTTTTTACGAGTCGTATATCAAACCAACACTGCAAATCGTTTTGCAGTCGGCTATTTGGCTCGACAGATTTCCCGCACTCCAGCGGATCCTAAAGGCACGGATTTAACTTGACTCAATGACTACGCAATCATCCGCTATCGCTTCAGACCAGCAAACCTACATCAACCAACTTTCGCAGTACGACGGCAAGGAAGTAACTCTCAAGGGCTGGGTTTATAACCTGCGCTCGAGTGGCAAGATTCTTTTTCCGCAACTGCGTGACGGCACGGGCATTGTTCAATGCGTCGTACTCAAGAACTC
Source organism: Pyrinomonadaceae bacterium (assembly GCA_035491875.1). Lineage (GTDB taxonomy): Bacteria > Acidobacteriota > Blastocatellia > Pyrinomonadales > Pyrinomonadaceae > PSRF01. Next base: position 3,025 of record DATJKB010000061.1, read on the forward strand.
AATCGCTCCTGAAACCTGGGAGGCCCTGAAGGCGCTGGGCCAGGAGTCGTCTGTGGTAATCCGCGGAAAGGTTCGCGCCGACAGCCGCGCGCCGGGTGGTTATGAAATCGATGTAACGGGCGCAGAAGTTTTGCAGCAAGTACATGACTATCCCATCACGCCGAAAGAACACGGGACGGAGTTTCTGATGGACCACCGTCACTTGTGGCTACGTTCTCGACGGCAACACGCGGTTCTAAAAGTACGCCACACCGTGGTCCAGGCTGTTCGAAACTTTCTGGATCAGGATGGATTCACTCTGGCTGATGCACCAATTTTTACACCAGCCGCGTGTGAAGGAACGACGACTCTGTTTGAAGTTGAGTACTTCGAAGGTGAAAAGGCGTACCTTACGCAGTCAGGACAACTCTACAACGAAGCGACAGCCGCAGCCTTTGGAAAGGCCTACTGCTTTGGTCCAACATTTCGCGCCGAGAAATCCAAGACCAGAAGGCATCTGACAGAGTTTTGGATGGTCGAACCTGAAATGGCGTACGCGCAACTCGAGGATGTGATGTTGCTTGCAGAACGAATGCTCGGCTACATCGCAGGACGGGTGTTGGAGGATCGAAAAGAAGAACTGAAGGTACTGGAGCGTGATATCTCAAAGCTCGAGGCTATCATTCCGCCGTTTCCGCGTGTGCACTACGACGACGCCGTCAAGATGCTACATGAAGGATTCGACAAAGGTTTGCTGGAATCGCGCTTTGAGTGGGGTGGTGATTTTGGCGCGCCGGATGAAACGTACATCTCCGGGCAGTTTGAAAAGCCGGTAATGGTCCATCATTATCCGGCCGTCGTGAAGGCTTTCTACATGGCGCGAGATCCGGAAAGAGAGGAGTTGGCGCTCGGTGTTGACGTGCTTGCACCTGAAGGTTATGGCGAAG
>DATJKB010000062.1:0-4353 GCA_035491875.1 Pyrinomonadaceae bacterium
AGATCGCCTCATCGAAGTCGACACGAAGGCGCTGAGGCGCGGGCTGATGTCTGGGGAGACGCTGCGGGCACCGCGCCAGCAGTTACGTCGGTTACGCGCCTCGGCCTTCGATGTAGCACTCGATTTTCAGGGACTTCTTAAATCGGCCTCAATCGCGCGCCTTTCCGGCGCGCGTCGTGTTTTTGGCTACTCGCGCGAGGGCTTGCGGGAACCCGCTAGCGCTTTCCTTCTTTCGAAAAGAGTCTTTGTTCCCCAAAAAACCCACGTAATCTCTAAGGCTTTGCAGTTGGTACACGGAGCCTTGGGAATCCCAGTGCCTACGCGTCCGGACGAGTTCGACTATCCGATTCATGTTGATTCGGAAGCACGCGGGTTGGCGGAGGCGGCCGCTGCCGACGCCAATGGACAGTTCGCCATCCTTAACCCCGGTGGCGGGTGGCCCACGAAACTTTGGAGTCCGCAGCGGTTTGGCGCTTTGGCTGATGCGCTTTGGACGAGTTTCGGTCTGCGCTCCCTGATTACTTTTGGTCCGGGCGAGGAAGCACTAGCGGAGAGCGTGCTTCAGGCGTCGACATCGGGGACAACGCGCACTATTAGCCTACCGCTGAAAGGTTTCTACGCTCTTGCTGAATTGAGCAAGGTCTACATCGGTGGCGATACGGGGCCTACGCACATTGCCGTCGCTGCGGGCGCGCCGATCGTCGGATTGTTTGGACCGACAGAATGGTGGCGCAACGGAAGCCCAAGACCGGTGGACATCTGCGTGGAAAGAACCGATATCGATTGCCGTGTTGATTGCCACCGACGGTCGTGTTCAAAATGGATTTGCATGGATATAGAGGTTGAGCGAGTGGTGCGTGCTGTCGAAGCGAGAGTTTTTGGTCAGACGCCGTCCAGCCGCACACTTCCGTTGGCTGGTTAAGAGATGCGAAGAGGTGGAACTTGGATTCAGCGTTGGCGCGTGCCTCTGGGCTTTCTCTGCGCTTTTGTCTTCATCATCCTCGCAAGGCCGACACCTCGGACACTTCTTATAGGTGCTGCAGTTTCGGTAGTCGGCCTCGCGATCAGAGCCTGGGCCTCAGGACACATCCGAAAAAATGCGGAGTTGGCGATCTCCGGACCTTACGCCTACACTCGAAATCCGCTCTACCTGGGTAGCTTTCTGATCGGTCTTGGGTTCACCGTTGCTTCGGGCCGAGTAGTGCTCGCGCTACTATTCGCAGCACTTTTTCTTGGCATCTATTTTCCGGTGATGCGCGTCGAAGCCACTACGCTTGCCGATCTCTTTAAGGAGAATTACGACACGTACAAGCGCTCAGTGCCGCTGTTCTTTCCCCGACTGACACCTTATCGACATGAAGAAACTTCGGGAGCAAGGTTTGACAGGAGTCTTTATCTCCGTTATCGGGAGTACCGCGCCGCCCTCGGTTTGGTCGTCGCTTGGGGATTGCTACTAATCAGGACGTATTACGTTAAATAATTCGGATGCGACTAATCACGCTTTTCATAGTTCTGGCGATTGCGGTAGCCATCGGTGGTCCAGGCTCGTTGCCGTTTGCGGCCGCGCAAAAACCGACAACTGTCGCCAATAGCAAGCGTCCATTCGAACCAGCCGAACAACTGTTCTACGAGGCCGAGTTCTCCCGGTCCATCTTGAGAAAACTCGATGTCGCCGATTTCAAATTCAGCGCTGGTCGAGCGCCCTTGGGCGAATCGAAGAACGGTGAGAGTAACGCCACTCCCTACACGTTAGTTTTCAAAGCGGAAATTTCCAGCAAAGGCTTCTTCACTCGGTTATTCAATCTCAATTTCAAAGAGCGCGTGGAATCAGTCGTCGAGCCTTTGTCGTTCACTGTGCAACGAACAAACATTCACGACGAGCAGGGCAAAAGGATCCGGACAACCGAATCGACTTTCGATAGTTCGAAAGGAAAGATGCTTTGGACGCAACGCGATCCAAACAACCCGACTCGTGAGCCGCGGCAGATAATTACTGATTTCTCAGGCCAACTCCAGGACGTCTTGTCGGCCATCTACTTCATCCGGACACAGTCACTACAGGTCGGAAAATCGTTTGACATCTTCATCGGCGACGGCGGGCGCGTTTACAAGGTGCCGGTTCATGTTATGGAGAAAAAACGCATGAAGACGATTCTCGGGCGCGTTGATGTGGTGCGAATCGAGCCGGAATTGTTTGGGCCGGATCGAATCATTGATGGCGAGAAGGGCCAATTCTCCTTGTGGCTAACCGACGACCACCGTCGCGTTCCTGTGATTGCAAAACTCAAGACCGATTACGGCATTTTTGATATTAAACTGAAAAAGATCGCCTACGGTCCGAGTGACTAGAGGGGTGGGTCTCCCAACATTTCAATACCACCGGTTTCAAACCGGTGGTCCTTTAGTTTCAAACCTACAAACCCGGAACGCAGGGTTCACGAGACCACCGACTTCACGTCGGTGGAGGATTCAATTTCTACGCATTAGGCGGAAAATTGAAACTCCAACCGACATAAAGTCGGTGGTCTCTTGCTGCGTAGTTTATTCTTAAGCTAGGACGAAATTGAAAGGACCACCGGTACGATACCGGTGGTCTCTGAGTCATTGTCTCAGAGATAATTGCCCTTAATTAAATGCACGATCACTCGCCACTCATCATCGGTCATCGTGGTGCATCGGCCGTTGCACCAGAAAACACATTAGCTTCATTCCGAAGAGCAATTGAAGCAGGCGCGGACGGAATTGAATTTGACGTCCAGCTTTCGCGCGATGGTGTGCCCGTAATCATTCATGACGACACCCTGCGTCGTACAGGCTTGCGACCAGAACGTGTCGTCGACCTATCGGTCGAAGAACTACAAAACGTTGACGCGGGCACTTGGTTTTCAGCAACTGGCGAGTATCGCGGCGAAAAGATCCCGACTCTCCAGCAACTGTTCGCGGACTTATCCAATAACAAAACGCTTCTTTACCTCGAATTAAAATGCAACGCTTCTGAGATTCCCGAAATTGTTTCTGCTACGGCTGATCTACTTGAAAAGTATAAATTCGGTGATCGCACCGTCGTCGAATGTTTCGATCTGCCTGCCATCGAAGCTATGAAACGACGCGCTCCTGACATCAAGACGGCAGCGCTATTTGAACCACGTTTCTCAAATCCATCCACATTGCTGTCTGGACAATCACTCGTCGCACGTGCCTTAGCTAGCGGGGCCGACGAGATTGCTCTCCATCACCGCCTTGCAAATAAACGGACGATCCAGGCAGCTCGAGATAGCGGATTGAAAGTAGTGGTTTGGACGGTGGACGATCCGCGTTGGATTCAGCGAAGTCAGGACCGTGGCGTTGATTGCCTCATAACAAACGATCCCGCGCTGATGGTCCGGCACAGAAGCAAAGCCCGCACGGTTTGAAGCAATCGATCTGATTCGCGTACATTGCTGGGAATGACCCGCTCCCCTGCGCTGAACCGGTTCCTCGTTAGCTCCGACTATTCGGTCTACTATCGGAAGGCGAAACAGTTCAGGTGGGATTCTGCTCCCAGCTCCGACTACCTCTTAATTACTCCAGTTTCAGGAAGTCTTGAATTCTCCGCCGGGATCGCAGCTGGTGAGTTGAATTCCGGGCGCGTTCTGATAGTGGATCCTTACACGGCTCTCAGTGTGTCAGGGGACAACGTTGAAGTGTTGCAATTGACAGTATCGTCAGGGCTGCTAGTTCAACTGGCGATATCAATGAGCCTCATCCCGCCGAAGTCAACTATCGCATTTCCACCTGACCCACTGGCAAACGACGAGTCACTGAATCGGCTGCTTCTCAGTCTGCAGAAGGAGTTGCTCGCAGACCAACCCGGACGTGAAATTGTTATGCGAGCGCTGGTCGAGCAGTTGTTGGTCCAAATTCTGCGGCAACACTCGATCGCCCGTCGTTCAGACCAGCTTGAAATCTCTCGAGTGGGATTGATCGATAGGAGAATTCGAAAGTCGATCGAGCTTATGCACAGCCAGCTGGATCAAAATCTTTCATTAAAAGATCTCGCTGCAGCTTCTTATCTGTCTACATTTCATTTTGCGCGTCTATTCAAGAAAATCACCGGCGTCACGCCTCACAACTACTTTGCTGCGATTCGTACGCAGAAAGCTCAGTTGCTGCTGGCCGATCATTCGCTTTCGATCAACTCGATTGCCGCGCAAGTCGGCTACCTGAGTTCGAGTCACTTCACCAAAGCTTTTCGCACTGCAACGGGAACCACGCCGAGAGAGTTCCGTAAGGCGCTGATCGATTAATGTCTGTGCCGTGGTCCGCAGTCAGTACCGTCCGCGGTAGCGGATGGGTGCGAAGCCAAATGGTTAT
>DATJKB010000063.1:0-3730 GCA_035491875.1 Pyrinomonadaceae bacterium
CTGGTGTTTTACTTCGTGCCTTGTACTTCGTGCTTCGTGCTTTGTTCTTTGTCTCATTCTCCCCAGGCTTTAGCCTGGGGTTCCGGGCTCCGATAAATCCGTGAAACCGTTTTAACGGTTTTCATTCGCTAAGGCTTAGCAACTCGAGGTCTTGATCGACTCGTGCGCGACTCACCCTCCCCGATACGTTTATTTATTTCATCTGTTGCATTCTCCGCTGCTTCCGCAACGTATGGCTGCACAGATTCGAGATACGGTTTAATGACCTCTATCGTTTGGGCATTTCCGATCAGAGCCAAAGCCTTCAAGACTCCAACGTTCACGCGCGGCGCATTATTCGGCTTCTTCAAGAACGGATAGAGCACGTCCGGACTTTCTAGCTTTGAAAGGTAACCGATGGCCTGTTCCTGCCTACCGGAATCCAAATCATGGACGATCCGGAAGAGCGACTGCGATTTTCCAAAGCGATAGAGCGCCCAATCCATCGCGAGGCGAACTTCTTTGTTCTTCTCCTGAAGATAATAGCCTTCGACAAGTTTAGTCTGATCAGCAGCCGCCAAACGCGCTAGCGCCTCGGCACTGCGCTGGCGAACATTTGGATCAGCGTCACTGAGCTGTTTCGCTAACTCAGCTGTGTTCGTGCGAGCGTCAATCCCGTCGATTGGCGTTTGACTTTGGCCAGACACCGCTGTCGCAACGCTGGAGACAAACACAATCGCCAACGTGGTAATCAGGTATGGTTTGTGGTACTGCATGACTAAAGCTCCGCTCAGCTATGGTTGTTGCTTCTTACGCAGGAGAGCAGTATTGAGATCCAGTTGGCCCACCGGAATCACTTCGATGTTTTTGAATTGCTTTTCGAGCGCCGGCAGAAAAAGTTTTGCATTGCCAACAATGATGATGTTGCTTGTCTTCGCGTCGAGCTTTGTGCTGGCAAACTTTTGCACGTCGGCAGTCGTGATTGCCTGAACGTTAGCAATGTAATGATTGATCTCGTCCAAACTCAATCCATAGAGGGCCAACGAAGCGACCTGACTAACAAGACCACCCACTGTTTCCAGGTTCCTCGAGAAGCCACCAATCAGCACTGCCTTTCGCGGCGTCAACTCCGAATCCGCCGGAGGAGCTGTGACCAAACGATTAATCTCACCAAGCAACAACTCGGCAACTTGAGCACCCGACTCATTCTTTGTTTGCGCGCTCGCCGAAAAGGGACCGATATTGCGCCGCGTATCGAGCTGACTCCCGGCTCCATAACTCAAGCCGCGCTTAATGCGAATCTCTTGATTAAGTCGACCTGAGTAGCCACTGAGAACGGAATTAGTCACTATGCCGCGAAAGAAGTCTGCGTCTTTCCGATCGATACCTATTCGCGATAGATACACGACCGCCTGGCCCGCATCTGGTTTATCAATTACTACTACTCGACCGGTTTTGGTCTCCGTATTTGATGCAACACTGAGAGTGGGCAATGGTGTTGCTGGTTTGTTCCAATCCCCGAAATGACGTGTCGCCAGTTCAAAACCACTGACAGGAGTGATGTCTCCGCCAATTACAAGAATCGCATTATCCGGCCGGTAGAATCGCTCTTGGAGTTTCACGATGTCGTCGCGACTGATTCGTTTCATGGACTCCGCGGTCCCGGAAATTGGATGGCCATACGGCGCGTCACCAAAAACGACACGAGCCGCGACGAATCGGGCGATCGATCCTGGGTCACCTAACGCGAGCGTTATGTCATCCGTGTACTGCTGGCGCAAACGTTCGATTTCTTCCGCCGCGAACGTTGGCCTTCGTACGACATCAGCGAGGATGGTCATCGCTGGACCAATCTTTGACGACATCAGACCAACTGTTACGGTTGATGCGTCCCAACGCGCCCCGGACTCCAGGTTGCCCCCAAGAGATTCAACTTCCTGAGCGATCTGCACCGCATTTCGACTCGACGTACCCTTGGTTAGCAGGCTCGCGGTCATATCAGCCAAGCCAGACAACTCAGGCGGATCAACTTCACTGCCGTTCTTAATCAGTAGCGTCGCGGAAACAAGAGGAGTGTTTGATCGCGGAACCACGATAACTCTGAGACCGTTGGGTAAAACTCGTTCTGCTGGTTTTGGAAAAGTTCCTGACCGAGGCGAAGCTGGAGGTGGCGGAGTAGCCTCGGGCGTTTGCGCGAAAATCGTCGACGGCCAGACAACCACCATTACAAAGAGAAATGGGAGGAACTTCTTCACGTTAGTTTTCCTCCTTTAGCGTTTCTTGTTTGTTGTCGCCACTAGTTCCTCGCTTTGAGGCTTCAGGAAGGAAGTACAACACCAGTCGGTTGGTTTCAGTAAAGTACTTCTTCATTACGCGTTGCACGTCCGCAGCGGTTACAGCCTGCAGTCGAGCAAGGTCTGTATTTACGCGCGAAGGATCTCCCAACATTACGGCAGCCTCTCCCAGCGCTAACGCCTTGCCGTTGCTGGTTTCACGTTGTTGCAATTGACCGGTAATCAACTGGTTCTTTGCCTTCTCGAGCTCCGTCAATGTAACTGGCTGGTCCTGGAGTTTCTTTATCTCTGCCAACAGCGCTCGCTCCACATCTTCCGGTTTCTTTCCTTCGGACAGTATTGCCGTCAATACAAATAGGCTGGCGTCCTCCCGCGTTTCGGCAGTAGCATCAACTTCCGCTGCCATCTGCTGTTCGTAGACGAGCGCGTGATACAGGCGCGACGACTCGCCACCGGAAAGAATTGTCTCCGCGATGCGCAGCGGCTCAGAATCACTATCGGCCTGACGTGGAGTCAGAAATGTGAGACCCACAGCCGGAAGATCGTTACGACCATACTCAGTTAGTCGCGCTTCGGCGGTACGCGCGGGTTCTTTCACTTGCACCCGTGGCAGCGGCCGATTTGGCTTCACAATCGGCATCAAATACTTATCAATCCACGCGTCGAGTTGTTGCTGATCAAAATCGCCGACAATTACGAATGTCGCGTTGTCAGGTCGATAATATGTCGCGTGGAAATCCTGTACGTCTTTGAGCGTAGCAGCGTCGAGATCCTCGGTACTGCCGATGCCTGGTCGCTTGTAGGGGTGGGCAGAAAACGACCTCTGTTGCAGCAGATACGCAAACATGCCGTACGGAGGGGCCAACACCCTTTGCCGGTATTCTTCCTTCACTACATCGCGCTCCGACTTGAAATTCGGATCATCGACGTTCAGACCTGACAGTCGATCACCTTCAGCCCAGATCAGCGTTTCGAGATAGTTGGAAGGAACGACTTCGAAGTAGACAGTCACATCATCGGCGGTGAATGCGTTATTGAAACCGCCCACGTCTTCAGTGAGACGATCCATCATTTCTGACTTCATGTTCTTTGTGCTCTTGAACATGATGTGTTCAAAAAGATGCGCAAAGCCACTGCGACTCTGCGGGTCGTCCTTTGAACCAACGTGATACCAAACCTGGATGGCCACAGTTGGACTTGAATGATCAACCACGCTCAGCACGCGCAGGCCATTCGGCAAAGTGCGATCTTTGTAGATCAACTGCGGCATCTTCGCCAATTTGTTTTGTGCCGTCAGCGAAACCGCAGTGGAAACAATTAAGCAGGCCAGTAGTGAAAGTCGAAAACTGTTGGCGAACATCTCTTCTTTTTTACCCCGGGAGAGTTAGCGTTTGAGGAGCGTATAAACCTAATCGATATCAAGCGGATTACGGTACGGTTTGTCTTTATCTTTCTCG
>DATJKB010000064.1:0-2224 GCA_035491875.1 Pyrinomonadaceae bacterium
CGGTCCCCGAAAATAACGACACTATTCCTTTCGTTATCTGACGCTCTCTGCGTTCAGCCGCAGTCTTCTTTCTTCGCAAACTCCAACTGTGCTGTTGTTTGGCCTTCGCCTCTGACGAGACCTTAACGATCTCGGTGTTCATGTGGTCGAGCGCGCGCGACACCTCTTCCGTCACGTGCTCAACCTTGAGGTTTTTCACCATCTCTTTGATCTTCGGTAGCGGTCCGCGATCGCTACGCGCAATTGCCTCACTTAAAGAGACGGCTTTGCCGATAACCTTCAAGTTGGCTCCGCACACACGACAGTACTGAAGGCCTGGAGTTGATTCAGTGGCACACTGTGGACAGTACATAGGCTCCGGAAGGTTGCGACCAAAAAATCGTCATATGTCGTAACGTAAAGTCAGCACTGGTAGTTCCAATAGTTTCGACTCAATCGGTCTGCGTTTTCATTGCGCCGCGGATGTTCAAGGCCGCGAGGCAGAACTGTAGAGCAATCAGCGCGTAGGCATGATCGTGAAAGCCCCAGATAATCCATAGGATGTTACTTGCGAGAAACGCCCAGAAGCCCCAGTTTCGTTTGAACCTTTTCTGCGAGGCCACGAGCCACGCGGCCAGGACCGTGACAGCCATCGCTGGCCACTGAATAGCATTGATCCAATCCATCACAGTTAGTTCTCAAATATCAAATCTCAAATATCAAATGACCAATTGTTTTTTTGCTCCGCCAAGGGCGGGCAGAAAGAACCAATCATTGGTCATTTGAGATTTGAGATTTGATATTTGAGATTTAAGAATTGGCATTGCTCCTCACCCGGGAATCCAGATCTTTTCTGCCATGATAGTCTCAATCTTTGGCGACAGATCCAGGGGCATCTTCGACTTTGTAAAGAATGCGAAACCTTTGTAGCTGGTCAGGTATTGATAGTTCTTAGAAAAAAAGCCGCCGGTGGCGCAGATAACAAGTGGCTTCTCCCCTCTCGCAACGATTCGCTGAAAGTCTTCGACGCTTACCTGCACGACGACGCCACTGGCCTTTATCGCATTCGCGATCGCCGCCTGTATCGCAGCTGATTCAGCGCCCATCGTGACCCTCCATCAATCGTCATTCATAACTCAGCGCTTCAACGGCATCCTGTCGAGCTGCGCGCAGCGCAGGATACAACGCGCCGATACTTCCACCAAGCAATCCCACCAAAAGTGAAATCAGTAACCACCGCGGCTCGACGTCGATCGTCAAAGTCGTCACACGCATTACTGCAAAACGCGCGATGTAAGTGAGCAGCAGGCCGACGCCAACCCCCATTAGACTCACGAAGATTGCTTCCTGTTCGATCACCCAGGCAATCGCTGCCTTCGACATGCCCAGAGATTTGAGAATTCCAATTTGTCGCGTTCGTTCAGTAACCGTGGTGTACATTGCCAGCAGTATCACGAGGACACTGATTGCGCTTGCTACACCGACGACGACTTTAATGAAAACATTCAGGGCTGGAACTCCAGTCGCGTAAATCTCCGGAAGGTCGCGTGTGAATACCAGTTGATCCTCCGGAAAGCGCTCGAGGATTCGCGCCGCAACCTCGTCCTGCTTGTTTGGATCGTCAACACGGACGAGGATTGCCGACGCACGACCGTCACTACCAACCTGATCCTGCATGGTCTTTAAAGGGATCTTCACGCGGCCACCGCCCGGCGGTTCGAAGACCCCGACGATCTTGAATGGTCGTTCGAACAACGTCACTGTGTCGCCAACCTGCGCATGACGTTGTTGCTTCCAAACAGGATCGACAATCGCCTCGTCGCCTGTATTCAGTTTTCGACCCTCACGAATCGTTATTCCAGCGATCGTTGCGTACTCGTCGTACTCAATACCATCTAACAAACGAAATCCGAATCCGGAATCGCTCTTGTCAGTTGCCTGGCCCATCGGTGTAGTCGCGAGCACGCCGGGCACAGAGGCTAATTCCCTGGCATGCGTCACAGGCAACTTGAATTGACCTTGACCACCGAGGCCGAGAGAGCCTGAAGCACGAATCATGATCTCAGCGCCCATGTTTGATTCGCGTTTGCCGCGTTCATGCAAAACGCCATGGGCCAAGCCAACAGTAAAGACAATCAGCAGCACACCAACACCGGTGCCAAGTATGCTGACTGCGGTTCGTGCAGGACGATGTGCGATATTTGAAAAGACTAGACTATCCATAAGACGTTGTAAGCGTGGGCTG
>DATJKB010000065.1:0-5580 GCA_035491875.1 Pyrinomonadaceae bacterium
AACCACCAGCCTCTCCCAACGCCTTGTTCTGACGCCTCAACTCCGCCAGCGGATTGAGATGCTTCAGATGACTTCGCTCGAGTTGACGGATCTCATTCAGCAGCAGCTGTTGGAGAACCCTGTTCTCGAAGAAGTGCCAACTCAGGAAGAGGTAGGTGAACTCGCTGAAAAGATTCTCGATCACCTCGCGAGTTCAGATTCCGAGACTCCCTTTGAATCTACGGAATCAACGAGGCCGACAGCAGCTGATGTGGAACTGGGCAGTCCGGCTTCAAACGGATCTGGCGATCCAGATGTTCTTAATGCGGTTTCTCCTACCGCCGAGGGAGAGCATTCGGAGTCGTTTGATGGCGAAGGCATGGATGAAGGCGTTCTTGAAACCGGAAGTGACGAGGCGGGTGTGGGTGAGACACGCGATGCATTTGAGGAGATCGATTTCGGCCGCGAATTTCAGGACTATTTAGATCCCGGATACAAGACACAGGAAATTGAGTACAAGGAAGATGGGCCAACCTTCGAGCAGTTCCTAACACGTCCCCCTTCTTTAGCTGATCATCTCGAATGGCAATTACACATGAGCCCGATCGCAGAAGACGTCTGCGATGCGGCCATTGCTGTGATTGGAAACTTGAATGCTGACGGCAGACTCAATGCCACGAACGAAGAGATCGCGGGCATGGGGCCGTGGACGGAAGAGCAGGTTGAACACGCCAGGCAAACGTTGATGCGTTTGGATCCGGTAGGCTGCGGTGCACGCGACGTGAAAGAGTGCCTGCTGGTTCAGCTTGAAGTGCGGAACGAAAGAGATCGTCTTGCTGCGAGGTTAATTAGCGAGCACCTCAACGAACTTCAGCAACATAAGCTGCCGCACCTTTCGAAACAGATCGGAATCGACGTCGATACGTTATTGGCTGAAGTCCAGTTTATTCGCACTCTTGATCCGTATCCCGGGCGTCGATATTCGTCGGAAGAGCCGATACTGATCTCACCTGAGATTTACATCGAGAAGCTTGATGAGAACGACGAAGACTACATCATATATTTTGCGGACGACGGTAGTCCGCGACTTCGGGTCAGCCAGCATTACCAGTCGATGTTGAGTCAAGGTGTCAGCAATGAGACGAAGAGTTTTATTCGCGAGAAGATGCGCTCGGCAGTCGACCTTTTAAGAAACATCGAACACCGCCGGCAAACGATCTATAAGGTTGTCGAATCGATCGTGCACCGCCAAAAGGATTTTCTCGATCATGGAGTGCAGCATCTGAAGCCGATGATGTTGAAAGACATTGCCGAAGACATCGGCATGCACTTATCGACGGTCTCGCGCGTCGTGAATCGCAAGTATGCGCACACGCCCCAGGGCGTTATCGAGTTACGTCGCTTCTTCACTGAAGGTATGTTGAATGAAGAAGGTGAAGAAATTTCGACGCGCATTATTAAGTTGCAGATCAAGAAACTGATTGAGGAAGAAGATTCGCGCAATCCGATCACGGATGACCAGGTCGTGAAGATCCTGGCGAAAGACGGAATCAAGTTATCGCGCCGAACAGTCGCGAAGTATCGCGACCAAATGCAGATTCCAGGATCGCGCGAGCGTCGCGCTGTAGTGTGAGCCTGTTAAGGCCGTCACTCCAGCCAAGCGACAATAGGATTTCAGCTGTACTAATCATTTGTGGTAGCCCGTAGCGTGTCGTTCTTTCGAAGACTCGCCAAGGTCGTGCTATCGCTGGTCGTCCCAGGAGGAAGGTCACTGATGAAATTTGAGTACACGGGTCGACACGTGGATGTGTCGCCCGCAATCCGTCGTCACGTAGAGGATCATTTCAAAAAACTAGACCACATTTTCAACGACTCCACCCTCAGTACCCACGTAATTATTGATGTAGAAAAGAACCGTCAGATCGCCGAGATAGTCGTTAACTGGCGAGATCATACTTTGACCGCGAAAGATACCAATGCCGATATGTACATGGCGTTGACGCGTGCGATGGCGAAGATCGAGAAGCAGTCGGTCAAATTAAAAAAGAAGATCATCGATCGCAAGCAGGGAGCCCGCCCGACCGCGCGCGTAGCACCTGAGCCTGATGGTTACCTTGAAGCGACACCGACGCCGCCACGCATCATTGCGGCACGTCGTTATTCGGTTAAGCCAATGACAGCGGAAGAAGCCGCTCTTCGCCTGTCGGGTGAATCAGATCAGTTTCTTGTGTTTCGCGATGCTGACACAGAACGCCTGGGCGTGCTGTACAAACGTAAAGACGGAAATTATGGACTGATAGAGCCATAAGCGACCGTCCCTGTTCGCTCTGTGATGTCGACATATCTGCTTACAGTTGAAACTGCTGAGCGCGACAGTTTCGGTATCAGACTTAGACCCGGAATTCGGTTGAGCGAGACGCACGACCGACCCGCTGTCGGACGAATGACCCAGGGGGACAAACTCGAACTTCGTCAGACCGACGGTACGATCACCAGGACCAGTCTGGTTACTTACGGAGTATCGGTAACTGAAAAAGAGGGCTCGTTATACTTCGATGGCGACCCGGCCGATCCCGAAATCCGGCTCACCGTCCCAGGAGAACTAACGACGTCACAAGTCGCGGCAGGAACCGAGGTCTGGTTAGTCGAAGAGGGCGAGTCCAAAAATGTCGGAGCGTAAAGTCTGATGGAGATACGGAACCCCAGGAAAACACCCTTCAGTCTTTCGTCCTGATACGCCACAATTGATGGCCCGCAAAAAGACAACCAAGTCAGCCGATTCAACTTCACCTGATATTGTCATCATCACCGGCCTGAGCGGGTCGGGCATGTCTTCCGCAACCAACGCTTTCCAGGACCTCGGCTATTTCTGTATCGACAATCTTCCAACAACAATGCTGAAGACGTTTGCCCGGCTGGTAACGTCTGACGAAGAAGAGAAGAGTATTCGCCGGGCCGCACTTGTAATCGACATTCGTGAGCGTGGGTTCCTTGCGGATTTCGCAAAACAACTTCGTGCTTTGCGCAAGGGCGGGTGGAGAGTGTACGTGTTGTTCTTCGAAGCGTCAGACAATGCTTTGCAACGACGCTTTAGCGAGACACGCAGACCACATCCGGCTGACAATGGTCAGGGACTGCTGGCGGCAATTCGCGCTGAACGAACGGCCATGTCGCGCATCCGTTCCCTTGCTGACCAGATAGTCGATACTTCTGAACATTCCGTTCACACTCTGCGCAACTATCTGCTCGAAAGATTCAGCCCGGATAGACAGGGCGCTCCCATGCGGGTGCAGATCCTGAGCTTTGGTCATAAATACGGTAGCCCTGGAGCGCTGGAGCTGCTCTTCGACGTTCGTCATTTGCCCAATCCTCATTTCGTGAAAGAGTTGAAGCGTCTTTCAGGACACGATAGTCGCGTGGTGAAGTTTCTACGATCGCAGCCAGAGGTTCAGGAAACGCTCGAGCGATTTACGGATCTGCTCACGTACTTGTTGCCGCTGTACAAGAGGGAAGGTAAGTCGTACGTCACTGTCGGTATTGGTTGTACCGGTGGTCGTCATCGATCAGTGATGGTGGCGAATGCTCTTGCGCGCTCGTTGCGTAAAGCCGGCTTCGACTCTCGCGCAACGCACAGAGACGTACGAAAAGCCAACCGGTCGAGCAGCGTCTGATAGGAGATCATTATGAGTAGTAACCCTCAACAACCACCGGCTGGTGACGCTCGAAAAGTGGCTGGCGTCATTGTCACTCACGGAAATCTCGCGGGTGAATTGCTTGCCGCAGCGGAGATGATCATTGGGCCAGTGTCACATATCGGCGCGGTCTCGATTGGTTGGCACGACGATGTAGACGTGGCGCGCGATGAAGTGCAGCGAGCGATAACACGTGTTTCAAAGGGTGGTGCGGGCGTGCTTCTACTCACGGACATGTTCGGCGGAACGCCGACAAACATTGCCTCGATGTTTCTTGAAGAGGGCTCCGTAGAAGTGATCACAGGCGTGAATCTTCCAATGGTCATTAAGCTCGCCACTGATACCGGTGAAGACAAGCTGGCAGACGTTGCGCGTAGAATATGCGAGCAGGGCCGCCAGGGAATCTATCTCGCGGGCGCTCTGCTTGGTCCACCGTCCAAGAGCGGAGCCGATTGAAGTGACTGAAAAGCGTGTTCGTGTAACCAGTCGTCTCGGCCTTCACGCGCGGGCAGCCGCGAACCTTGTCCGCGTCGCCACACAATTTCAAAGCAAAGTTACGTTGCAACGTCTCGACGGCGAGGTCCAGGCTGACGCCAAATCGATTCTCAGTATCCTCATGCTCGCAGCCAGCAGAGGTACGGAGCTGCGTTTGGTTGCCATTGGCGCTGATGAGGAGCAGGCGCTTCACTCCGTTGCTGAACTCTTCGCGCGTGGTTTCGATGAAACTGACCAGACCTCAGTCGCAGTTCGTACTCCAATTACAACCGAAGTTCACTTTAAAGGTCTCGGAGTTTCAGAAGGCGTAGTAACGGGTCGGGTGCTGAGACTTCAGGATGGAACGCGTGATGTGTATCGTGCGGAAATTAAGGAGGCTGACATTGTTCGTGAGCGTCTCAGATTCCGCGCCGCCGTAACCATGTCGAGGCACCAATTGCAGGCCATTAAGAGTCGCGCGGAGAAGGAGCTTGGCAAAGGGCACGCCTACATTTTCGACGCGCATCTGTTATTCCTCGAAGATGAGAAACTAACGCGCGACGTAGAGAACTACATCGTCAAGGAGCACGCCAACGCCGAATGGGCCACCAAAGTAGTCGGTGATCGATTACTGTCGATCTATACCCAAATCAATGATGAATATCTTCGCGAACGCGGTTCGGATATCGAAGATGTTATTCAAAGGTTATTGGCCAACCTCACTGGCGAGGGTCGCACCTATCCAAAGCTCTCCGAAGATGCGGTGATCGTTGCCCAGGATCTTTTGCCTTCAACGATCGCCGAACTCGATCTGAACCACGTAAAAGCAGTGGCTACCGACTCGGGTGGCTGGACGTCGCACATGTCGATTATTGCCAGAGGTCTCGGCCTGACTGCGGTGGTAGGTTTGCGTGACTTTTATCACCACACTCGAACTGGCGACGAAATCATAGTCGATGCAGAACGTGGCGAGGTGATACTCCATCCAACTCCAGAAACAGTTTCAAAGTACGGGCTTGATCCCTCGCGAATCTCCAGGCGCCACGCGATTGCTACCGGTGAGAGGGGACCAATCACTACCAAAGATGGGGTCAAAATCAATGTTCGCGCCAACGTTGAACTGCCGGCAGAGTTTGACGCGGTGCAAAAGTTTGGTGCGGTCGGAGTCGGGCTGTTTCGCTCTGAATTCCTGTTATCAAAGCCTGGATTAATCCTTCCGGAAGACGAGCAGTACATTGTTTATCGCGAATTGATTTCAGCAGCCGGTGAGGAAGGCGCGATAGTTCGCTTGTTCGATATTGGCGGTGAAATCGATCGCGATGCTTCCGATCGTCCTGAACGAAACCCCGCGCTTGGTCTGCGTGCAATCAGGTTTGATCTGCGACATAAAGAGATCATGCGCGCGCAGGTACGGGCGATCCTGCGCGCAGCTGCG
>DATJKB010000066.1:0-3865 GCA_035491875.1 Pyrinomonadaceae bacterium
GTTCGATGATGATCCAGAACATCGAATCTGCTACAAGCACTACATCAAGATCGGACCACGTGACGAAATCGACCTCGTTTCGGTGGCGGCCGAACTTAAAGGTTTGGGTTTTGAAGTGAAACGGGTATCGCATTGATCACTTCCAGTCGCGATATGCCTAGAAAGCAAAATCAAGGCGCCGATCCGCGGCGCCTTGATCTTTTGCGTGAATACGTTCGCTCCTCGCTGCACATGGCGCGTTTGGTTGTCGACGAAGTTCTTGCCGCGCGCTTTAGTGATGAAGAACCCGATAAATATCTGGACCTTGTCGGTAAAGCAGGCGGTGAACTTGCCATGCTGCTTCGCATGGCGAAACGCGCGTTGCCGGATGAAGAGGACGACGCTGAGATTCTCGGAATAGCACACGAACTCGCACCGCTCGCTCGTTCGCCACATGTGTACCGGTCGTTGCTTTTTCGTCCATCAAGGGCACCGATGTATTCCCTCGCACACTTCTGTTTGGTCGACGTCGGCGTGCCCCATGAGAATCTGGATCGTGTCGCAAGGCTCGCATTGCAGTCATCGGTGCACGATGCGAACGAAAGAGTTCCTTACCGCATGCTCGACGCGGCTTGGGCACGTCACCTGGCTTTCGGAGATACGGAGCTCAATCACCCTGCTATCTCTCTTTCGCCGCTCTGCACCGGAGTCGATCTCCTGAAGGCCACATGGGAGGACGCTTACGCATTCACGCATGCCCTTGTGTACGCTACCGACTTTGGACGTGTGCCCCTTCCCGACGAGATCGATCGACATCATCTGTTAGGCATTGCAGAAGCGATTGCGGTCAAAGCTCTTGATGAAGACGACCTCGACCTGTTGGCTGAAGTGCTGATGGCACCCGCGATCCTGAGACTCGATTGGACACCGACATTAACTTTCGCGTGGGGAGTGCTCGAACGCGTCTGGAGCGAGTTTGGATTTGTTCCTGGTCCAGGAATACCACCAGCGGCGGCCGACGAGACGCGCATTCAGAAAGTGAGACGCGTGCTCGGAACCGTCTACCACACTACCTTTGCTGCTGGACTCTGTTGCGCCACTTTGATCTCCTGCCAATCCCTTCCTCCGGAAGTCGACTCCACAACTGCGGAGACTTCGGAGCTTCCGCCCGGTAAAGGGAACGCCTGGAAAATCAACTGGAGCACATCGCCGCCTGAGGTTCGCGAAAATCTGCGTTTCTTAACTTTAGCGTTTTCGTTGCGCCGCGCTTTTGATGACACGGATCTAGTGCGCATCCGTGAGCTACTCGGATCCGCAGCCGAGGCGGGTTTGATCGAACATCCTCTATTCACACAAAGCCTCGAACTATTGGAACGTATAAATGCAGCAGACCTCACAACGAGCTCACTGGGAGCGCCTTCTTCTCCCAGCTAGAGACTACGTCCCTCTTCAATCCAACTGAGCGTCACGGTTTCGATTTACTGACTCTTGAAACACACGCGGTTGTCGTTTGACGTGATGCGGAATGTCTCCTCTTCAGCGGTTCGTCCGGTTCCCGTGAACACGTCGATATGCTGGCCGATAATGCCCACGCCGACATCAGTTGCGTTGAAAGTCTTCGATCCCCACGGACTCAGCAAGGTAGAAATCTGGACCTGTGCGCCAGTTGGTACCAGTGAGCGGTCAATAGCAATGGCTCCAACAATGAGTAGATTTCCAGCTGCGTCGAGTGGACCGGCGTCCGAACGGTGCCATCCACCTGAGTGATAACCGAGCGACCAGCCAAAACGAGTGATGCCCCAACCTTCAATACGCGTCTCCTTCAAAAAATTGTCACTGAAACTCATATTGCCTACGCGCTCAACATAGATCTGTTCCATCGTACCGGGCCGCTCATCTTCTTTTGGAACGTAGTAACCGGTGATGTACCAACCGTCGGAGCAAGCCCATTGTCCTCCCGTCTGCCTTTTCACAAATTCTTCACCCAATGCAAACACGACGAGAATACACAGCACAGCTACACTTCCTAAGTACTTCATGATTGCTCCATTGTTCTTGTTCCGGACTATCACTAACAACTGGTGGGTTGTCTATTGCAAGATCAGGTGTTGAGAATCAAACTGGGGTGTTGTTACGGTGGAAATTAATCTTACAGGATCATTTGGCTTAACGCACTTCGAACCGAAGCTCGTTACATCGAGTGGTTCATCCGTCCTGCGGTGAGTCGAGCACCAAGGAAAGACACTTCCCTCTTTCGTTTCGTTCTCTGTTTACGATGAAGGCGCCTACTAAGAAAGTTCGCAACACGATGCGACTTCTGAGTCATGTAGAACAACAGCGCGTTAATTCGTGAACGATTGGTGCAGCTGCCGCCACTAGATTAGAAGCACCGTCCTGAGCCGTTCGGCAAAATAGTTCTTGCCTTTTTACTCTACCTATGTAGAATACGGGCTATAAAGAATACTTGCTAACAAGGATTCTAGCTAAAACGCTCAACTCGAGGTGTTCTGCTTATGGGAAAGGGATTTCTCTCCTACGCGTCGACGGTGATTCTGCAAGCTGTTAGCAATGGATATCTCTACGGCTTCGATATCATCGACATCACAGGACTTCCCGGCGGGACTGTCTATCCCGCGCTCCGCCGCCTCGAAGAATCCGGGTTTCTCACCTCGCAATGGGAAAAGCCGAGCATCTCGCAGAACGAACCGCGGCCGCAGCGAAAGTATTACGAACTGACGAAGCCGGGTCGCGAGACGTTAGCCGAAGCGGTGAAGCGTTACCGACTCCTCGAACAGACACAACCAATCAAACAACGTCAGCCGAAACCATCACGCGCATGAGGTAAAAGCCGTGCTCTTCGCCAAACCACACCTGCGGTTGATTGCCCTCGTTGGGATCATCGTGCCGCAACGCTTGCGCGCTGACTGGCGGCAGGAGTGGGAAGCCGAGCTACAACATCGCGAACAACTCCTCGCCCAGTGGGACCAGCTCAATTGGCGAAGCAAACTTGATCTTCTGAAGCGCAGCCTGAGTGCGTTTTGGGATGCGCTCTGGTTACAGCCTCAACGACTCGAAGACGAAATATTTCAAGACGTGCGTTATGGCGTCCGAATGTTGTTGAAGAGTAAAGCCTTTACTAGCGTGGCAGTTCTTTCACTCGCTCTCGGCATCGGAGCCAGCACCGCAGTGTTCAGCGTCGTTGACGCAGTAATGCTAAAGACACTTCCAGTGAGCAACCCGGAGCAATTGATCTTGTTGCGCTGGGTAGGCGGCAAAGGAGTGGTCCGAGGCTTCCGCGGCTCGACGGAAAAGGATCCGGTAACAGGACTCGACACCAGCACTTCAATCTCATATCCGGCCTTCGAGCGATTTCGCGATCAGAGTCGAACACTTGACTCCCTCTTCGCTTTCGCAGCGCTCGGACAACTGAACGTAAACATCGACGGGAACGCGGAGATGGCGTCCGTGCAGGCAGTTTCCGGAAGTTACTTTCCAGGACTCGGTATCTCTGCCCGCGGTCGTGTACTAACAAACGCTGACGAGAACGCGGCCGCTGCTCCAGCAGTGGTGATCAGCCATCGCTACTGGCAACGCCGCTTCAATGGCGATGCAGCAGCCATCGGAAAGGTCGTTTACCTCACCGGTACGGCATTCACAATTGTCGGCGTAACGCCGCCTGAGTTTTTTGGCACTTTGGATGTGGTAACGGTACCAGACATCACTCTAACGTTCGGGCAATTGGCGCAGATTTCTCCGCGCTTTTCTGAGTACAAACGTTCGGCAACCAACTGGTGGATTCACATCATGGGCCGATCTAAACCGGGCGTAAGCGCGCAGCAAGCCGGGGCTGAACTCACCGCGATTCTTCAACGCCACGTGCTTGAAC
>DATJKB010000067.1:0-4150 GCA_035491875.1 Pyrinomonadaceae bacterium
TCATACTCTCGCCGCAGCGCCCAATACTTGTCCCACCATTTTTGGCCGCGGCCGTCGATGGTGCCCCCGCCGGAGATCTTCACGGTGCGTTCGTCGTTGATATTGATCAGCGCCGCCGGCCACTTCATCTCAATACCGGCAATGCGCGTCTCGATAGACGGATAGTCTGCATCGTCCTGGCTGCCCAACAGCGTGACGTTGCTGTCGATCCGCAGGTGAACGTTGCTTTTTATGAACAGCGCGCCGGTCACGTACTCGCCAGGTTTGAAAACAACAACTCCACCACGAGCTTTCGCGCAATCATCAATCGCCTTCTGAATCGCCTTCGTTGAATTCGTTACGCCATCACCCGTAGCCGCGACGAGAAACGTGCGCTTGGCTTTTGGCGTCCGCCGCGAGCCAACTTCCTTTACCCATCTCGGCAACTCGGTCGCCGACTCATACGAAGATTGCGCCGCCGCCGGTGAGTTGAAAACGACACCGAAAACAAGGCCAGCGACTAAAACTAAACCTCGATATTGATTAAGCATTTTGTTCAAGCGTAGTGTCCTGCTTCACTGTGACAGCCTCAGAGTTCTCCGTGTCTTCTTAGAAACTTAAGCCACAAGCCGAGAGAAACACCAACTCTCTGCGTTCCCGGCGTCTCTGCGTCCTCTGCGTTTTCTTGGCCCCATTGAACACACTCAATTCTCGGATTTGTTGAGTGTGCCTAATCAGGCCAACGAAAACGCAGAGGACGCAGAGACGCCGAGAACGCTGAGACTTGATCTCCATTTCACAAGTTTCGTTTCGTTATCGGCTTTAATCTTCCTTGAACAATAACCCACCACAGAAGCACAAAGAACACAGACATCGCACAAGGGCTCTTCAAAATTTCTTCTGATCTACTCGATCAAGATGCGTGTTAGGAATGCCTTTGCACTCTTGCGTTGTAAAGTTGGAAACGTTTCTTAACACGAATGTCGGGACACTTGCAGCTCTCTGCGTCGTGACTTCGCTGAAGGTCGCGCCGTTGACGTCCTCTAACCAAAATGGGGGACGGAACTCATCGCTGAGGTAACTAATCTCTACGTTGCTTAGCGCGACGTTTTTCGCATGGCGAATGAAGAATCCATAGACCGGGATGTCTCCGAACATCGATGGTTCCGGATAATTCGTTTCCCTCTCCGGTGGTTGCAGATCAGCCAACTCTTTCTTGCCTCCCCCGCGATAGAAGATGCGAATGTTACTCAGCTTGATGTCCTCAACATGATGATCGGGGATCCCTGAGATGATCGAGGCGTAACGCGGATCAGCGTTGTAAGCAATGATGTTGCTGATATTCACGCGTCGCAATTCGCCCACCGCCGTGCCCGCCGGGCCGCGCATCCTTCGTCCAAGTCGCATGAAGATCGGCGAGTTGGTGACATCGCGCATCGTGATGTTAGTGATCGTGATGTCTTCGAGCAGTCCTCCATCGACCGTCTCAAGTGCCAGGCCACGACAGTGGTCGAATACAATGTTCGACACCGTTATGTTTTTAAAGCCGCCGTTCGATTCTGTGCCAAACTTTATGCGGCCGGTTGGGCCATCGCGATCCGGAGCTTCCGTCACATTCCGTTTATAAGTTCCATCCAAAAGAGACCCGATGTCGTAGCCACTGACCAGACAGTTTGTAATCGTCACGTTCTCAGTGGCGCGTGCAAAGCCGAGCGCATAAGAACTTTTTAGAACGATCGCATCGTCGTTCGGTGAGTTGACGCTACAGTTCGAGATGCGCACGTTGCGACAGGAATCGATATCAAAGCCGTCTCGATTAGTGTCAACTTTGACGTTGTCGATCGTCAGATTATCGACGCCAGTGGCCAGCAGCGCGAAATGACCACCATTTAAGATCGAGAAATCACGAAGCAACACGTTCCGAGACAGCTTGAGCGAGATCGCTTTATTGCCCAGGCCATCCATAACTTTTGGATCATCGTCCTCACCCAAAGGTGATTGCGGACGCGCACCAGCCTGGCCTCCGAGCGTTACTGGGCGATCACCAGGTTGATTAACTCGTCGCGCGCGCGGACTGCGCCGCGTTAGACCTTTGCCATTGATTAAACCCGGTCCGACTATATGGACGTTCTCCACGCCGATGCCCCAGATCAAACTGTTCTGCCAATGACTGTGACCGAAGTCCTGGTACATGTCCCACTGATTGGGCTCCGGTCGATCGTAAGTGACTTTGCCGGGAACAGGATCGGCGGCAACAATCGTCGTACCCGGATTGAGTTGTAATGTGATGTTGCTGCGTAGACGGATCGATACTGAGAGGTAGGTACCAGCCGGAAAGTTCACCGTCCCGCCGCCGGCCGCCGATGCAGCTTCAATAGCTCTGTTGATTGCACTCGTATCCAGAGCTTTGCCATCGCCTTTGGCGCCAAACGCTCGGACGTCGTAAATGAGTGAGCGTGCGTTTGCACGCGGGAGCCTTTGCGCGCGCCCTCTCTCGACCGTCGGCACAACCAGGGACAGAATGACGGCGACAAGCGAAACTTGCCTAAGAATTGTCATTGTTCTTTTAAACCGAGGCCGTAGCGGGCAATAGCTTTGTGTCATTTCGTGTTAATTCGTGGATCGTTTTTGCTGCCGGAGTCGAACAACCGATCCACGAATTCACACGAAAGGACACGAAGTGAGTCCTTGCTGCTTCAAACCGACCCGCTGATCTCATCTCAGTTACCCAAAGGCTTGACGTCAGTCATGAGTGGGCTTGCGGGTACAGTGAAACTCTCAAATGGCTCTGGTCGGCTCGGATCAAACCGCGGAACGTCCGTCACCAGATATTTCGCGATTCCCAGTTTGTTCGCTTTGATACCTTCGACGATGCACTTCGCCAATTCGTAACTTCCGTAGTTGTTGTGATGCGTTCCGTCGCCTTCCTTGAACGCGCTTGCTGATTTCTCCTGACCCCATGCCTCATAGAGCAGTTTACTCATCTGGTTCAAATTGATGAGCGGCACATTCAACTCCCTGGAGACTCGTCGTACTGCTTCAGGATAATCGCCATGCGAGTTTGTGATCTTCCCTTCGCTATCAAACGTACGCCTTTGCACGGGCGTGATGAGCACTGGAATCGCTCCTCTCTGTCGCGCGCCGGCAACAAACGTCTTCAGGTCGGATGCGTAAGTCGTGAATGCACCGACACCTTCGCCCTTTTCCTTCTCATCGTTGTGTCCATACTGGATGAAGAGATAGTCGCCGGGTTTGATAAGACTCAAAACTTTGTCGAGGCGCCTCGCGCCGAGAGAACTGCGCAGTGATTCGCCTGATTCGGCGTGATTGGCAACAGCCACACCTGGTTTCAAGAAGCGTGTCAGCATCTGTCCCCAACTGTTGTACGGTTCTCGCGGTTGATCTGCGACCGTCGAGTCGCCGAGGAGATAGATCGTAGGTACGCTGTCGGCTCTCGTGATTTCAATCGCACAAACAACGGGACGAGCGTTGTTAAACTCCAGCGTCAGTTTCTCGTCCCACGCCCACAGTTCTGTGGTCTTCTCACGGTCTTTTAATTTCACTTCGCCGCCATCGACCATGCGCGGTGTCCGCACATTCACGGTAAACATGCGCGTTTCGATTTTGCCTCGCCTCGTTTCCAACTTCTCGATCATCAGACGACGTAGTTCAGCTTTCACCGTAGTAACAGATTCGCTGGCTGCGTCGCCGAGCGTGACAGCGACGTTGTAATTTCCCTCCGGCAGCGCGATCGAAAAATAAAAAGGTTTTTCACTAGTGCAGAAATCACTCCTCAAAGGATCTTTACCACTTCGATCGATGCAGACGATCTGAGATCCGGGTTCGAATCCAAAACCCGATTCGCGTGAGTAAATGCTTTGTGGCATTACTTGTTTGTACCCGTCCGCGACGAGACCTGGGCCAAAATCGAATTTCCAAACGGCCACGTCTGACTTTTTCACGTGTGCTGCCAGGAGTGGATGCTTGTTCGTAACAAGAAATAGGAGTCCAAAGGCTGCGACGCAGAAGACAAATGAGCCGCAGATTTTCGCAGATAAACGCAGATCAAATGTTCGACATGCTTCAGCTTGTCGATGACTCACGGCGGATTCAACCTACATCGCAGGTCGACGCCTCGGTACCTCATCGGCAAGCTGAAGCATGTCGAACA
>DATJKB010000068.1:0-3477 GCA_035491875.1 Pyrinomonadaceae bacterium
ATCGGCGAACGGATCTTGATGAAAGCGCCGAAAGTGCCGGCGATGAAAAGTGGCGGCGCGGGAATGAAGTAGGGAAGCGTTGCACTCACGCCGTAATAGCGACACGCGAGGTAATGACCCATCTCGTGCGCAAACAGGATCGACAACAACGACGAAGCGAACGCAACTCCCTGAGAGAGCAAAGAGGGATGCTGAATTATTTCCTGAAGAAGTGCCGTGACAGAGTTCAGGTAGCTGAGTGGCACATACAGGATGTAATCGATTGGCGTTCGCAAAGCTGGTTCAAGAACATCCGGCTCAGGTGCGATCAAAAACGTTCCCGCGAGAATTGCGGTGATCATCGTGAGTGCGAACAGACTTCCGTGAATCTTCCATTCGCGAGCGGTGATGCGCACGGGCACCTGCAGTGGTTGAACGACGTGCCGCGGCACTGCGTGCGTTACTTCCGAAGGGATTGGGTTGCTGATTGTTTCGTCAAGACTCATCGTGAGGAACTAGTGTGCTGGTTTAGTTTTCACTGCGCAAGTGGCGGGTGTTCTTCGAGGCTAATGCGATCGAAATCTGCTGAACAAGGTGCAGAAGTCTGAAGAATTCAACGTGCAAAATACGCGCGATCAAGATCACTGAAACAAACTCAAGCTTCGATGAATGCAGGTTAGGAAGGGTGGTTTACCCCCGCTCGAGTCCCATAGCCGCCGTCGTCAGATGGACCTTGAACTGTAGAAATGAAGGTAGCGGTTATGGATCTTGAGCGGGGGTAAACCACCCTTCCTAACCTGCATTTATCTCAGGTAGAGTTGTTACGGTGGATGTTGAACGCTCGTGTTTCGGACGTCGAACCGTTCGGTGGGAAGTTAAATGTTAGGAGACTCGCGAAGAACAAACCCCGTCTCTTAGAAATCCTCGTCGGAGTGACCTTCGTCGTTTCCATCATCGTGAGGTTGGAGTTCCTTGCCGGGTTTGAAGCGGATGGTCTTGCCCGAGGGGATCGCAACTTCTTCGCCTGTCCGTGGATTTCGCCCGACACCTCGCTTACGGGGTTTTACGACAAACACCCCAAAGCCGCGCAATTCAATTCGCTCGCCTCTGGTCAATGCTTCTTTCATTGAATGAAACAGCGCCTCAACTGCTTGTTCGGCCTTCATTTTTGGAACGCCGGTTTTGTCAGCGACGCGATTGATGATGTCCAGTTTAATCACGACCTAGGGGCCTCTTTTCTCCACTCAACTGAGGGACGCTCTGGGCTTTAAGGGTAGGGAAGGATGATAGAAAGGGGCTTAGAACCTGTCAAGGAATTGCGATTAAGAGTCGTTAGTTGAAAATCTCTAAGTTAATGCAGCCACTAGCACCACGTCACTTGGCGCCGCGCATCGTTCTTCTTCGATTTCCGGCGATCTTGTTAAGTTGTTTGATCTCAATGGCCGCTTCGGAGAACGGTTTAGTCCGAGTGCAACCGCCGGTGTTAAGCAGATCGCGCCCGTACGCATAGACCAAATACCTCGAACCAACCTTAAAACCATAGCCACAACCTTCCACAACCGTGCGAACAATGAACTCCTTATTCGTTACACCTTTCCATACTCGGTCCGAAACGATCTTAACGAGAACAATCTGCTGAAAGCTCACAGTCTTGGTGCGATCATCTTCACTCACCTTGTCATAGACAACCTTGCTGTATGTAACGCGACCATCAAACACCGCGGTTGCCTCCTGAAATGCTTCACGAACTGAAAGTTCCGGAGAACAGATGCAACCGTAGACTGCTTGCGCGCCGCCGAACACCGTCAGGCCTATGACAATCACAAGTATAATGTTTTTCATTGTGTCCCTGTTTCTGGCTCGGACCTGTTGTTATAACAAAGCCACAAAGCAATGTTGCCTACAACATAAGCTCCGCTAAGTATTACAGCTGACGCTGGGGATCGTTCAGCCAGCTTAAGAAATCGGTCCCAATCTCCCACAATGAGCCAATAAGGCACTATTCCTAAGTAGTGTATTCCCAGGAGAATGAAGAAGGCGGTTCTGTATTTGGAGACGCTAACATTGGATAGGATGGCTGCAATCGAGCACCAAATAACAGGTGGTGCGAAAAACAACAGCGGTAGAAAAAGCGGGGAACTAAAAACATAAAGGGGAAGCATCGTTCCGTCCCCTCCGTTTGCCGCGCCCATTCCTATCGCAGAAAGAAGACATCCGTACATGAGCCCGACCGAAGCAAATATGATAGTCCGCAGCATTTAGAATTCAGCTGAAGCTGTTCGACCCGTCACTCCTCCGTTGCGATCACTAGTTTTGCCTTCAGAGTACCTCATTCCTTTAGCCCACTACACTTGTTTGACAAGCGACAGACTCGCGGCTAACCTCAAATTTGATCGGCAACCAAAGCATTTAAATCGCCGATCTAATTGACTGAATTATGTTTGGAATAAGAAGACGTCGGCCGCCACCGTTTGGTGGAGTTGATATCGACGACGACAAAGACATTCAAGTTCATCAACCGCAACACTCTTCCGGCGGAGATCTCTGGTCGGAAGCGAGGTTGTTGCTGCGCGATCTTGTGTTCGCACTCATGATTGCCGTGCTGGTGATTGTCTTCATCGTGCAACCGGTAAAGGTTGAAGGCACTTCAATGTTGCCGCGGCTTCACGATGGCGAAAGAATCTTCGTCAACAAACTGATCTACTACGACGAGTTTGGTTGGGCGCCAAAAGTCGATAGGGGCGACATCGTGGTGTTCTGGTTCCCTGAGGATCCCTCCAAGAGTTACATCAAACGGGTTATCGGATTGCCTGGTGATACGGTGGAAGTGCATGAAGGAATGGTCCGAGTGAACGGTCGCGATATTGAGGAAGACTACCTGGATCCAAGTCTGAATCTTGCACATCGGACCCAGCCGCCGCTCTATGTCAAACCAAACTACTACTTTGTCATGGGCGACAATCGCGATAATTCGAGCGATTCGAGAATCTGGGGACTCGTTCCCAAAAAGTATATTTACGGGAAAGCGCTATTCCGCTATTGGCCCATCTCGGCTGCCAGCGTGATCCATCACGAAGACATTCGCACTCCAGCATCACCTTTTCCAAACTCTAATTCTGAGAACCCTGAGATTAATAGTCAGGATTCGCCCGCACCAAATGAGACTCCTTAAGTTGATCTGTAGTTGTTTTCAATGATCGATTGGCTGCGAACGTTTGTATTAGTTCTTTTTGCGCCGCTGCGTGGATTGCGAGACATTCGCGAGCATAGCAGCCTGGCGCAAAGCGGACTCGTCGCGCTTCTCGTGCACGCCTCTTTCTTCTTCTATCTCACCTGGCACTATCTTCGTGAAGTCATAAACTCGAGAGGGGCATTAATCTTCTCTTCGATTCTGCAAGCGGCGGGCGTGCTGATCTTCATCGCGGTTGTGTTCGTTCCGCTGTCGCTCTTCTTCGCGAATCTGTTTGAGAGAAGAGCCGGCTTCCGCTTGTTGATGCA
>DATJKB010000069.1:0-2559 GCA_035491875.1 Pyrinomonadaceae bacterium
ATCGTGTAACCATCAGTCGTCACCATTCCTTTCGATTCGAGCACGAGATCCAGACTGAAATCTTCACCCATTCCTTCTGTCCAGATGCCGTCTGCCTGAACACCAAGGGGATTGAAATCAAATTCATACGCCCGCCGTTGATCGTTGAAGGTGTCGAACAGTATGCCGACGTAATCGTCGTCCCAGATGTTGTCGCGCTTGGCAATGTTGGCCCGAACTTTGTCTGGTTCGTCGAAGCAATGAAACGCGATGTAGAGAAAGCGAGAATCGTAGCCGAGGCGTACTTCTGTTTTATTTTGCGGAATTAGATTGTCGCCCGGCTGGACCTGGTAGAAATCTTTGAAGACAGCAGCTGTCGTCCACACTTCATCATCCAGCTTGCCATCAATGACAGGCGGCTTATCGAAAAGAACTGCTTTAACGGGATTCGACTTTTCAGGAGGCAGCGAGGTCGCAGCAAGCTTGCCGACTTTTGCGGATGTCGGCTCGCTCGTTGCTGAACTGGCTATGGTCTTTGCTGTGCTGCCGTTTGGCGAAGGCGCTGATTCAGCGACGGTTTGGGAATACACCGAGGCGACGCAAAACGCACCTAGGGCAAGACAGAGCAGAATACCTTTCATTACCTCTCCTGAGTCGCCGCTTAGAAACTAGGGTTGATTGTTTCGAAAGCTGCTCGAAAGGTTCCCGCTCTCTTGGACGCCTGTGCATCCAAAGAAACTTACCGAGCGCTATAAGACTAACTACCTTGACCGTACAACAATTCGGCCGTCGCCGGTGTTAAGCACAAACACTTTGCCGCCATTGCCTACACGCCAACGTCTAACGCGTTGTGTCGGAGTAACATCCTCTGTAAGAAGCAATCCCTCGGGGATTACGGTGTTGTCAGCGTTTGTTTCGACCGTGAAGTTTGAGCCTGGCGGTACAGCGAGTGAAATCGAACCATCACCGGTTCTAGCTGTCACCGAATTAAAATTACCGTCCATTGAAATCGAGCCGTCGCCAGTGCGGGCCTCCAATTGTCCATCGAAGCCCATGACCGAAATACTGCCGTCGCCCGTGACCGCTTGAAGCTGGCCGCCCGCATTGTTCACTTGAATCGAACCATCGCCGGTACGCAAAGTTAGATCGCCAGAAACGCCGTTAAGGTTCAGACTACCGTCTTCCGAACTGACATGAACGGATGCCTGTCGCGGAACATGCACTTCAATTTGTGCGTTTCCTGCATTTTCATCCGAACTAGCAATGATCGAGATACTCGAGCCCTGCTGTTCAGCCTTCACAGCGATCTGTTTCAGAATGGCGTCGTCGTCAGCGCGCTTAGTGACGACGTACATCACCTCGGGTTTATCCCACCCATGCACTACAACTGAGCCATCGAAGGTCCCTATGTTTACGCGTGGTGTACCGCTCACAGCGAAGGTCTTCGACTCCTGACTCGTGAAACGGCCACCGTCTCCCTCGCCCGCACCGGCACCAATTCCGACGCCTCTGCCCGCTCTAGCCTCAACGCGAATCTGTTCTCGAATCTGTCTCTGCGCCTCTCTCTGTACATCTCGTTCAACTTCTGCTTGCGCGCGTGCCACTTCACGTTGCG
Source organism: Pyrinomonadaceae bacterium (assembly GCA_035491875.1). Classification (GTDB taxonomy): domain Bacteria; phylum Acidobacteriota; class Blastocatellia; order Pyrinomonadales; family Pyrinomonadaceae; genus PSRF01. Next base: position 1,595 of record DATJKB010000069.1, read on the forward strand.
CATCACGTAATGCCACGTCGCGTCGCGCTGATTCGCGGGCAGATTCTCTGGCAACCCTGGTCGCTTCTCTCGCGATCTTGGTCGCTTCTCTGGTCGTTTGTCGCACCTGATCAGCTATTGATGCGTCAATTTCGCCGACTTCTCCCTCCGCCATCGCTGGCGCGTCGGATGTCGCCGGGCTTAAACGGCGTCCGTCCTGCGCATGATTAATGCGAATCGCGCCGTTTACATTGCCGAGCTTAATGCGCGGCCCACCAGTACCAATTTGGCCATTCAAGTCGTGACCGACGTACTCACCGTGGCGCACGGCCATTCCAAAATCGTTAGTGATGGATCCGTGAACCGTGCTCGCGCGAACGGATGCATTCGCGTCGGAGGGTATTACCACACTGACCTGACCGTTCACTGACTGAAGAAAAATGGGCTTCGACTCATCTAACTGAGCAAAAGTTGCCTGCAACTGACCATTAATTGTCGAAAGCCTTGTATCGCCCTGGAGGCCGCGCGCGATCAATCTGCCATTAATTGACGACGCCTTGACACTGCCTTCTACTCCGTCGATATCGATCGAACCATTTACCATCTCAATCGATTCGAGAATCGCTTTTCGCGGAACGGTCAGCGTGTAATCGACGATGGCGGGATTTTCCCAACGACGTTCGTCACCGTGGAAGTTTAGATTCTCATCCGGATAGTCTGTCCTGATACGTATGTTGTCCTGCGTTGCGTTGATCTCGATCTTCGCTTCTCCCAAACGCTCTCGACGATAGGCGCGTTTGACTGCATCAATCTGAACTTCCGCGCGATCCCAGACTTTGATCTGCACGCCGCCATTTATATTTTCCAAACTGACGCGTCCAGTTGGAGACAATGGATAGGTTTGATGAAATTCTTCACGCTGGTCCTGATCCGTACTTCCGGGTTCTTCACAGTCAGGAAACGTAATAGTCGTTCGCGGCTCGGGG
>DATJKB010000070.1:0-6181 GCA_035491875.1 Pyrinomonadaceae bacterium
AGCTCGACACCTTCATTCATCGGTCTCTGGAACGCTTTGCGTCCGGAGATCAAACCCATTCCGCCACCGCGTTTATTGATAACGGCTGTGCGCACTGCTTCGCTCAAATCGCTTGCGCCTTTTGATTCGCCACCGGAATTAATTAAGCCGGCACGGCCCATGTAGCAGTTCGCGACTTGATAACGGACGAGGTCGATCGGACTTTCGGTAGTCAGCTTCTCATAGACGATCTTGCTTGTCTTTCCGTAAGAACCACCCAACTGTGTTTCGACTGCTTTGTATCCACCGTTACGCTCTGGCAGTTTCTGTTTGATGATGTCTGCCTGAATCGTGACGCCGAGATGATTCGCCTGGGCTGTTAGATCTGCCGACGCGTGCATGTCACCTTCAGGGGTTTTGAATTTCGAGTTTCGCAGGTAACACCAGAGAATGCAGCCCATTCCGAGTTCATGAGCCTGTGCAAATGCTTCGCTGATCTCGGTGATCTGTCGCGTGGATTCATCGGACCCAAAGTAAACAGTTGCGCCAATGGCAACCGCTCCGAGATTGTGTGCCTCTTTCACCGTGCCAAACATAACCTGGTCGAATTTGTTGGGCAGCGTGAGGAGTTCGTTGTGATTAATCTTGGCGATGAACGGAATCTTGTGTGCGTATTTCCGCGCCACAGTTCCCAGGACGCCGAAGGTTGAAGCGACGGCGTTGCAGCCACCTTCTATTGCCAGCTCCACGATATTAGACGGATCGAAATACTTCGGGTTGGGTGCGAACGAAGCTCCTGCCGAGTGTTCAATGCCCTGGTCAACCGGCAGTATTGAAACATAACCGGTGCCGGCGAGACGTCCATGGTCAAACAATGACTGAAGGGAACGAAGGACACCGGGTGAACGATCGGAGACAGACCAAACGCGATCTATGAAGTCCGGACCGGGCAGGTGCACGTCATCTTTCGCGATCGTCTGCGATTTGTGATCGAGTAGGGTTCGGGCATCAGCACCCAGCAATTCTTCAATTCGGTCGATGTTCGAGCCCGCACGCTTCAATTCGGTGGCCATTGCGGTTCCTCCCTCGCCAGCTTAAGACTGCTAAAAAAGACTGGTCGTTTGCCTTATTAAAGGATGGTGAAAAGACGATTGGATTATAGCGTACCGACCGCGAACGGCTAAGAGCAGGGGCTTAGATATGCGATCTGGATTAGGACATCCCAGTGTGTTCGGCCGGGATAGCTTTCGGCTAAGAACTGTTTGTGTCGACAAACTACGTGCGGTAGAATTCCGTCACCTCGTTCTTACCAGCGAGGCAGTCCCATCTAGGTGTTAGGTTACGGATTTCCGAGAGCAAAACGAAAGGAAAACCCAATGAAATTGGCCCGTTTCATCTGGCTCCCTTGCGCGTTATCAGTGTGTCTCTTTTCCACTGTTCTTACAGCAATCGCTGACGATTGGCGCCCTATTGACCCGGGAGAGCTGGCGCTCAAGAAAGGCCTTGTCGAAACGAACGCTGACGCCGAAGCGCTCTTCTGGGAAGTGAAAGTCGACGATAGCGCTGATGGCGATCTCATCTTTAACCACTACGTTCGAATTAAAGTGTTCACCGATCGCGGCCGCGAATCGCAAAGCAAAATAGATCTTCCCTTCGGCCGCTTATTTGGTCGTGAGATCAGAATCAAAGACATCGCCGCACGCACAGTCAAGCCTGACGGTTCCATAGTTGAACTTAAGAAAGACGACGTCTTCGAACGCACAATTGTGAAGACGAGCGGCGTAAAAGTGAAGGCACGATCGTTTGCAATGCCGGCCGTTGAAGCGGGTTCAATAATTGAGTATCGCTGGCGCGAGGTTCGAGTAAATCAAAGCGCAAACTACATTCGGCTTCAAATGCAGCGCGACATACCGGTGCAGCAGGTGAAGTACTTACTGAAACCATTTCCGTTTCCGGGCCTCTCGTTCCGGTCGCTGACATTCCACGGCCGCGGTCCAGGTGCAGTTGTCAAAAAAGAGAAAGATGGTTTCTTTAGCCTCTCAATGTCAGACATGCCGGCCGTTTACGAGGAATCACGCATGCCTCCAGAAGATGAGGTAAAGACGTGGGTTCTGGTCTACTACTCGGCGAACGACAAGCTCGAACCAACAAAATACTGGAACGATTATGGAAAGCGCTTTTATGAGGATACGAAATCTCTCCTCAAGGCAAGCGGTGATGTTCGGCAGATGGCAATGTCGCTGACTGCGGATGCGAAGTCGGATGATGAAAAGGTCGAGCGTCTCTTCGAATTCTGCCGAACTAAAATCAAGAACGTCAGTGACGATGCGTCGGGATTGACGGCTGAAGATCGGAAAAACCTTAAAGAAAACAAGTCGCCGTCAGACACGCTGAAGCGACTGATGGGAACTTCGATAGACATAGATCTGCTTTTTGCGGCGCTGGCATCCGCGGCGGGTTTTGATGCTCGCCTCGCACTTGCTCCGGATCGCGGTGACATTTTCTTCGACAAGGGTATGGCCGACTCATATTTCCTGAACCCATCGAACATTGCGATCAACGTCGGCGGCACGTGGAAGTTTTTTGATCCGGGCCTCAGCTATCTCCCTTACGGCATGCTGCGATGGCAGGAAGAAGCCCAACCGACTCTAATTAGTGACCCGAAGCAGCCACTGTGGGTTGAGACGCCGTTAACAACACACGACAAGACGCGCGTAAAACGTATTGCAAGACTCAAGCTCGGAACCGATGGTGCTCTTGAGGGAGACGTTCGACTCGAGTACACCGGACACTTCGCGATCGAGCGGAAAGAAGAAAATGATGAAGAGTCCGACACGCGACGCGAGGAATTACTTAAGGAAGAGATGAAGGCTCGCCTTTCCACCGCTGAAATCAGCAACATTCGGATTGAGAACGTTACCGATTACGTGAAACCATTTGCGTATCAATTCCACATTCGCGTGCCCGGGTACGCACAGAAAACAGGTCGCCGCTTGTTTATCCAACCGGCATTCTTTCAATACGGCTCGCCGGCGCTTTTTACGACCAGTGGTAGAAAGTATCCGATCTATTTCCATTACCCCTGGTCCGAAGATGATAGTGTTGAGATCGAGCTGCCAACAGGCTTCGCACTCGATAACGCAGATGCGCCAAATCCATTCGCAAGTGGCGACATAAGCGCGTACAAGCCAAGACTGTCGGTTACTCCTGACGGCCGGACGTTGGTTTACAATCGCAGCTTTTTCTTTGGCCGCCCCGGGGCCCTGAGTTTTTCAGTGGAGAGTTATCCACAAGTGAAGGCCCTGTTTGATGCGCTTCACCAACAAGATAGTCACAGCATCGCATTGAAGCAGGCAACTGAAGCGAAGCCTTAAATCCCAGGGAGAAGTTGAAATGAAATTACGGTTATTGGGAACGCTTTCATTGCTGCTGTTTGCGGCAGCGGTGACTCCGGCGATTACTTTCGACGATACACCGCCGTGGGTCCAGCAAGCTGCTGCGATCAAAGTTCCGGCGTATGACAAGGATGTAACCGCTGTTGTTCTGGTCGACGAATCAACGATGACGATTGACGCTGATGGCCGTGTCAGCGAGGTTTACAACTACGCCGTTCGCATCCTGAAGCGTGAGGGCCGTGAGTACGCGATTGGAGGTGTTGGCTATTTGCCTGACAGTTCGAAGATCAAAGACTTTCGCGGGTGGCTTGTCCGCGGTGCCGGCGGTATCAAACGTTATGGCGGCGACGCGATCCTCGATCTAGCTGCCGTCGATAACGACATCTACAACGAGTATCGTCGGAAGCGCATAGATGCGGAGGACGACGCCGACGCGGGGATGGTGTTTGCCTACACTTTTTCTCGCGAGGATAGATCCGTTTTTAGTCAGAACGATTGGGCATTCCAAAGTTCGATTCCGGTTATCAATTCAAAATACACGCTCATCCTCCCCGCCGGCTGGCGCGCCGAGTCGGTGACCTTTAATCATCCCAAGATCGAACCGAGTGTTAGCGGTTCGACTTACACTTGGCAGCTCTCAAATCTCCCGCAAATTCCGGACGAGCCCTGGAGCCCGAGTGTAACGAATCTCGCCGCGCGTCTCGCCGTGAGTTATTACCCGCCAGCCGGTCAGGTTACTTCAATTAAGACGTTCGCAGATTGGGGCGCTGTCGCAAGCTGGATGAGCGAACTCGAAGAGCCGCAGGTTCAGGTCAATGATGCGTTAGCAAGAAAAGCATACGAACTAACGGCATTGGCAAAGACGGAATTTGAAAAGATTCAGGCCATTTCGCATTACGTTCAGAATATTCAGTACATATCGATCCAAACAGGTCTCGGCCGTGGCGGCGGTTATCGACCTCGCGTGTCGACTGAGGTCTTTGCAAAGTCGTATGGCGACTGCAAGGACAAAGCCAACCTGATGCGAGCAATGTTGAAGGTCGTCGGGATCAACTCGTTTGCGGTCAGCATCTATTCGGGAGATCCAGATTACGTTAAGCCCGATTGGCCATCTCCACAGCAGTTTAATCACTGCATCATCGCCGTGAAGGTCGGTGATGAAACACAAGGTGCGACGATCATTCAGCATCCGATCCTGGGCCGGCTGATGATCTTCGATCCGACCGACAGCGAAACGCCGTTGGGCGATCTTCCTTTTTATCTTCAAGGAAGTTTGGCTCTGATCGATTCAAAGGATGCCAAAGAGTTGACGAAGATGCCGGTGACGCCGCCCGAGATGAACCAGCTCGAGCGCAACGTCGCGCTCAACCTGCGTGCTGATGGTGCACTCAGTGGAAGCATTAACGAGCAGGCGAAAGGCCAAACAGCAGTACGTTTCCGATCTGAATTCCGCAGACTATCCCGGCCTGAATTCAACTCAATGATTGAGCGATGGGTCACCCAGGGCGCAACGGCAGCACAAGTAGGAAAGATCGAACCGACCGATAATGTTGGCGACGGACGTTTCAGCCTAAACGTCGAGTTCAGCGCTAACAACTATGCTCAGCTAATGCAGGGACGATTGTTGGTTTTCAAGCCGGCAATCGTCTCGCGGCGTGAAGGGCTCGCGTTGACCGCTGCTCAACGGAAGCACCCGGTTGTATTGCGTTCAAGCACATACTCTGAGACTGTGAAGTTTCAGCTACCGGCAGGGTTCGACGTAGACGAACTACCAGAATCAGTAAAACTCGAAGCTGAGTTTGGAACGTACGCGACTAGCTATGAAGTAAAGAACGGTGAGCTGGTGTTCAAGCGAAACTTTTCGATGCGCGCGACGACTATTCCGGCAGCACGTTACGATGTTGTCCGAAGCTTTTTTGAACGTGTGCGCGAAGCGGAACAAGCTCCAGTGGTGCTGGCCAAGAAGTAACGCGCGCACAAAAACTGGCCGCAGATTTCGCGATTTAGACAGATTAGATTTTACGACCTTGAATGGTCTTTCTTATCTGTGACGATCTGCGACCATCTGCGGCTAATTACCCTCCGATCAATCTAGCGATTCCAAATGCTGCTCCAGCAGCAACGCTACCTATCAACGCCGTTTGCAGTGCGCTTCTCACAGGCCTCATTCCTGTAAAGCGACCCTTAATGAAACCAAACGTAAGCAGTGCCGTTAAAGTTAGTATGACCGAAAACAACAACGCCGCTGAGGCTTCACCGGTCACCAGGTATGGGCTTAAGGGAATGAAGCCTCCCGCAATGTAGGCGCCGGCAATTGTCAGCGCGCTCACCAAGGCACGGCGCGGGTTGGGCTTCTCCAGCCCCAACTCGAAACGCATCATGAAATCGATCCAGTTCTTTGGTTGCCGCCGCAAAGCCTGAACGATGGGCCAGGTTTCGTCTTCGGTTAACCCATAAGCCTGGAAAACCTCCGCCACTTCGCGCATCTCTTCATGCGGTATCTCCGCCACCTCGCGTTTTTCTCGCTCCCGCTCTTTCGCGTAATGTTCAGCATCGCTCTTGGCCGCAAGGTACCCGCCGAGACCCATCGCGATTGAACCCGCGGCGATCTCCGCAAGTCCTGCGGTTACGATGATGCCGGTCGAATTGATCGCGCCGGTTAGACCAGCTGCGAGAGCGAAAGGGACCGTCAGACCATCTGACATTCCAATCACGACGTCGCGCACAACTGCGCTTGACGTGAAGTGTCGTTCAGTGTGGGGAGTTTGTGGCATGCGATGTTTCTCCAGATCGAGGATACGTTTCAG
>DATJKB010000071.1:0-9139 GCA_035491875.1 Pyrinomonadaceae bacterium
CAGCGGTGCCGACGGAAACCCACAAGTCTCGCCCGATGGCCGCTGGATCGCCTATACCGGATATGACGAGCAGAAATTTACCAATCACGTGGCCAGTCTCTACCTGATGGACAACGCGGGTGGGAGCAAAAAGCTTTGGGCTGGAAAGCTTCCAAGTTCTCCGCAAGGCGTGCGCTGGGCGCCGGATGGGTCGGGCGTTTACTACGAGATGGAAGAGCAGGGCTCGTCGCATATCTATTTCATTTCGGTTGACGGAAAGACGCGGCAGGTAACCACTGGTACTCAAATGATCGATGCGTATGCGATGGCGGGCAATGGACAGGTCGCAGCAATTCGCACGAGCTTCAAAGAGCCCGGCACACTGGTAACCTTCAACGTCAAGGATCCGGCGAACATGAAGAGCCTCGTCGATGTTAACGAGGATGTTCTGGCCGGTGTCAGACTAGGGGACGCTGAAGAGCTCTGGGTCACTTCGAAAGACGGTTTGAAAGTACAGGGATGGTTGATCAAGCCTGTCGATTTCAACCCGGCGAAAAAATATCCCATGGTCTTGTGGATTCACGGCGGACCGTGGTCGATGTACTCGGTGGCATTCAATTGGGCGTTCCAGAACTTCTCAGCGAATGGCTACGGAGTTTTGTACATGAATCCGCGAGGCTCGACCGGCTACGGCCAGAATTTCGTCAACGGAATTCAATACTCGTATCCGGGAAAGGACTACGACGACCTGATGGCGGGCGTTGACGCCTCGTTAGCGAAAGGCTGGATCGATGATAAGAATCTGTTTGTGTGCGGCGGCAGTGGCGGTGGCGTGCTAACGGCCTGGATCGTGGGTAAAACGGACAGGTTTGCGGCCGCAGTTTCGATGAGGCCGGTGATCAACTGGCACTCGTTCGTCGGGACTACGGATGGTCCAAACTGGTACTACCAGTTTGACAAGTATCCCTGGGAGGATCCGATGCAGTACGCGGTGCGTTCGCCTTTGCACTATGTGGCTAACGTGAAGACCCCGACGATGGTTATGACTGGCGAGGCAGACTTGCGGACGCCGATGCGGCAAAGCGAGGAGTTCTACCGCGCCTTGAAGATGCTAAAGAAAGAGACTCTGCTGGTGCGAATGCCGGATGAGTATCACGGCTGGCGGAGGCCTTCGCATCAGTTGCTACAGCAACTTTATCTTATGGCGTGGTTCGAGAAGCACAGCAACAAGGGTGGTCCGGTGGAGACGTCCTCGTCACAGAAGTAAGTAGTTCCTGGAACACAACCGGATCATCCGGATCATAGGCCGTTACGCGCGGAGGAAAGGCGATCCACGAATCCACACGAAATAACACCTACGAAATCCCAAGCACACGTTTGATCGCACAACATCTGCGAACTCTGCGTCTCTGTGCCCTCTGCGTTAATTTCTGATGCGTTAAGTTTTCTCGGACACACACTTCTAAACGCAGAGCACGCAGAGTGCGCAGAGATTGGCCCACGTCTGTGTTTCATGAACTGTCAGTTTTGACAGCTTCCTTGACCCGCAAAATCAGACAATATATTAGCTAATTGAGGTGCGATAAATGAAACCATTCATTGTCTTGGCAGTTGCTGTTCTTTTGTTGAGCACATCCGCCGTTTTCGGGCAAGACGTCAAAGTCGATGTCGATAAGACTGTAAACTTTTCAACTTTTAAGACCTTTGGCTGGGATAAAGGACCGATCGCGCGCAACCCAATCATCAGCCAAATGATTGTCACAGCAGTCGAAAGCGAGTTGACCGCGAGAGGTCTTACCAAGAGTGACGACAAACCTGACATCAAGGTTGCGGTGTTGGCCGCGGCGGGTGCGGATATTCAGGCTGTTGGCCCCACTTGGAACAACGCAAACTATAGAACGTGGGGCGGGTACGCGAATCCCGCAGCACTAATGAATATCACGACCGGAACGCTGTTGGTTGACCTCGTCGACACGCGGAAGGACATCAGCGTTCTTCGAGGGGTAGCGAAAGACACGCTGACCCGCGCCGTTTCTGCGGACATGAACGCTGACGCAAAGAGTGTCGAGAAAGTGGTCAAGAAGGCTGTGAGTAAGATATTCAAGAAGTATCCTGTCCAAAAAAGGGTTTGATGTTCGCGCGCATTAGGACCTTAACAACTCGCTGCCGCTCACAGTACTAACCTCACAACCTTACAGCCGCGGCTATTCTGGCCTAAGAAGTCAGTCAGTTCTTGTTCGTGTTAGTTCGTGTGATTTCGTGGATCGCCCGTTACGCTTAGAGGAAAAGACGATCCACGAAATAACACGAACATAACACGAAGCCGCTTTGCGACTTGATCAGAAATCTTTGACTCAGTTTGTTTGATCCTGCATTCTTTGCCGCGTAAGTTCCGGTGTATCATCAGGACCATCGTCGCACCCAAGTGCAAGTCAGCCAGCGCCACTCCGGCATGTACTCATGAACGCATATCGGATCTCTCATTACACGATTCTCGCCAAGCTGGGCGCCGGCGGAATGGGCGAGGTTTACAAAGCTCACGACACTATCCTCGACCGTCCGGTAGCTTTGAAGATCCTCCCGCTCGAGTTGGTGGAAAACGCCGATCGACTGCGGCGCTTTATTCAGGAAGCGAAATCAGCCTCGGCGTTAAATCATCCACACATAATCACCATCTATGAGGTCGGTGAAGCGAAGGCCGAGTTTGTTGAAGCCAAGCCTGACGCGAAAGACACCAATGCCCCCACCGGTGAACTTGTTTCGGTGGCCCGGGAAACGCCGATTCACTACATCGCGATGGAGTACATCGAAGGCGAGACCCTCACCGCAAAAATTCATCGGGATCAAACCGGTCTGCGAAAGTCACTCGAATATCTGGCCCAAACGGCTGATGGGTTAACCAAAGCGCACGCGGCCGGGATCGTCCATCGCGATCTCAAACCCGACAACATCATGATCAATGGCGATGGTTACGCGAAGATCCTCGATTTCGGACTAGCGAAGTTGGTTGAACCGCCACCCGCAAAAACCGAACAGGATTCCCAGGAAGAGGTCGCCACCGCGATCCTGAACCGGAGCCAGCCCGGCGCGGTAATGGGAACCATCGGTTACATGTCGCCCGAACAGGCGTTGGGCCGCGCCGTCGATCAGCGGTCGGACATTTTTGCGTTCGGGTGCATTCTGTACGAAATCGTCACCGGTCGAAAACCATTTGCCGGCGATTCCATGGTCGACAGCCTGCACAAGATCATTTACACGCCGGCGGCCCCGGTTAAGGACTTCAATCAGAATTGTCCCTATGAGATTCAGCGGATTATTCGCCGCTGCCTGTCCAAGGATCCAGAAGACCGCTATCAGCGAATCAAAGACATCGCAATCGACCTCCGTGATTTTTTAGAAGAGAGCAAGGCGGTTTCAAATTCCGGCGTTTTCGGTGTTTCCTCGGGAACGCCGAGTCTGTCTCAACCCAGTAGTGAAATGCTGCTCGACGCGCCGGTGGTTGAAATTCAATTGGATGAGTCTACTCCGGCAGTTCTCCAATTGAGTCGTTTCTCAAAAGCCAGTGTAGCGCTCGCCGTTCTGGGGCTGATTGCAGCCATCGGACTGTGGCCACTGCATCAGCGCGGCAACATCGGGTCCGAGCTCAAACTCGACTACTCGAAAGAGGCTGCCATGAGCAAGGCCCGCGAGGTGGTGAACGGTCTCGGCTATAACGCGAACAATCTGGAGGTGGCGGGGCGTTTCATCTCAACTGGTTTTGACGTCAAATATCTGGCCAACAAAGAAGGAGTGGATGCAGTTCGACAGGCAGTGCGTGAAGGTAAGGCAGGAGCCTGGCAGTTTATGTTTGCTCGTACCAGTGACGATGCGTCTGGAGGAGTTTTCAGTAGTAGTCCGGGGCCCGGACAAATGCTGGTCACGATTAGCCCGCAGGGACAGTTGATGAGTTTCAGCACCGGGCCTGAGGAATCAGGTGATATCGCGGCGGTAGATCAAAACCAGGCAGTCACAGTTGCCACCGAGCAAGCGCGAAGATGGCTCTCGTTCGAACCTGCGGGTTATAACATCGAAGTCGTTCCCCGATCATCTCCACCCGGATTGACAGAGGTGACGTGGCGCAATTCCACACCAGTCCTCGGTCACAAAGAGACTGTTCGCGCCAATATCCAGGGAACCAAAGTCACGAGACTAAGCCGGCAGCTCAACGCCCCTCAATCAGGAAAGGAGACCAGCGCCTTCGCCGACACGGTTAGCCAGGCGCGCACCGTTGTCCTGGTTCTGGCTGTCGTTGGTATGTATGTCTTCGGCGTGGCTTTCCTGATCTACGGCAAACGCTGGCAGGCGTTCGGACGAAAGATTTCGATTGCTGCGGTGCTGCTGATTGGTCTGGGTTGTTTTTCAATGATCTATTTCCAGTCGAACAACAATGGGAGCTCGCTGGGTTTGTTTCTGGTCTCGCTCGTTGGCACGCTGTTGATAAGTGTCGCATTTTTCCCGAGCGGTGCCGGCTTTTTTGAATGGCTGCGTGTCTACAATCCGGCCCGCTTGTTCGCGCTTGAACAAATCATCGAGCGTCGTTTCTTCTCGCCCTCTGTGTCTTCAGCGCTGGTTCACGGAGTACTCGGCGGGACTCTGTTGGCGGGGCTATTCGAAGCCGGAGCGTTCATTACGAATCGAATTCCTGGTGCCGCTCCTTCTTTCAGCGGAGAGATCGAAATGATCAACAGCGGGTGGCCCATAATTACGGGGATTGGGTTTTCGTTCATGATCGGACTCATCTTCGCGATTGGAATAATTCTCTTGGTTGAATTCAGCGAGAGAGTGTTCGGCCATGGAGTGCTGGCCGCGATTGTGCCGGCGCTGCTGATTGCGATTGCGATTACTTCATACAATGAGCCGCGCTGGATTTTGATTGGCTTAAGCTTTCTGAGCAGCCTGGTTACTTGCCTGTTAGCCATTCATCTCTATCGAAGGTACGGTTTCGCGACTGTCTGGTTGGCCCTGAGTGTGAGTTTTATTCTGGCCACTGCAGTTCGATCTCATTACCTGAAAGATCCTGGCTTTGTCTGGCAATCGAACCCTTTGCTGGTAGTGGTTGTCATTCTGCTGATCGCTGGAATATGGGGATATAGCCAGAGACGTTTGCGCACGACTCTTAGCGCGCTTGCCGTGAACAGGGGATGATCCTCACGTCCGTTTCTTGTTCGTGTTAGTTCGTGGGATTTCGTGGATCGTCCGTTACGTTCAAACAAGGCGATCCACGAAATCACATCACGAACTAACACCAATAAATCCAAGCACCCGATCAACTTGGTAAACTCTGCAAGTCCACTGCGTCTCTGTGTCCTCTGCGTTAATTTCTGATGCGTTAAGATTCGGGCATGCACATTTAAACGCAGAGGACACAGAGACGCAGGGAACGCAGAGATTGGTCGCCCACAACTCTTATTGCTGAATTTGACTCCGTAATTTTTCATTCAGCTCCTTCATTCGTTTCATGAACTCTACGAATTCAGGCGACTGTCTGATCCGGTTCAAATACGCATCCCGCTCAAAAAGAGGATAACTGGGAAAACCTGTACCCGCAGTTTCGTTCAACCATTTGACGGCATCCTCACTCTTGCCTTCCAACGCGTAGATGCAAGCAACATCGTAAGTGTTGTGATGGTATTCGGGATCCTTTGCTGGAACTGCCCCAAGAATTATTGGAATCTGATTCTCCGCTGCGTGAAAGTCTCCCTTCAGAGCATAGAGCAGTGCCTTCTTGTTCGGCAGGAATCGATCGCCTCCTGCTTGTTCGGATCTATCAATGCCTTTTTGCGCTTCCTCCAAACGACCTTTGGCCATCAGAGACCAAATGCTGACGGTGCTGTCATTAAAGAGTCTTTTGGAAGCGGCGAGTTCACCGTCGTAGTCTCTTACGATCCAGTACATAGAGACGATGCCGGCCTTCATATTGTTGTCAGTCGGATCAATAGCCATCGCGCGTTCAAATTCCTGACTCGCAAGATCTTCAAGTCCTGAGTGCTGATACAAGACGCCGAGTTCCATGTGCCCAACGTTAGGATTAAGCACCTGGGCCGACCGCAGCTCTCGAATTGCTGCTTCTATCTTCCACCCTCCGTATCCGCTCCACAGGATCATAAATCGTGGAATATGAGTTTCAGCGAGTTGAGAATCGAGACGCTGCGCCCGGTCGATTTCTTCCTGCACCAACTCCGCCCAGCGCGGTTGACGTGGTTCAACGAAAAGCGCCATCCAGGCGTATGCATAAGCCAGTTGTGCATGAGCCAGCGCATAGTCGGGATCAGCTTCCAACGCCTTTTTAAAGAGAGCGAGAGTCTCGTCCATTTGAGGCTTGGCTGGGGCGCCATAACCACGTTGGGAAAAACTATAGACGCCTTTCACATACGATTCGTAGGCAGTTGGATTAGAAGTTTGGCGTTTGGAGAGTAGTGACTGCTGCGCTTGATCGAGTTTCAGCTGCAAGCTCGTTGCAACTCGTTGCGCCATCGTATCCTGAATCTCGAAGATGTCGCTTTGGTCCATGTCAAAATGGTCCGACCATAAGGAAATTCCATCGCTAGTCTGCATAAGGTTGACGCTGACTCTTAGCCGACCGCTGTTGCGTTGTACCGTTCCTTCCAGAACCGCATCGACGTTTAATTGTCGCGCGGCCGTTAGACCATCTGTTTCCTCGTTGAGATAACGACGAACAGCACTCGTAGGACGAACAACCAATTGGCCCGTCTGGCTGATCTTTCTAATTACCGCATCGGAAATTCCAAGTCCCAACAAGTTATCGCTGGCGTCAAACGCTTTGAGAGGCAGAACCGCGAGAGAGTTGATTCTGGGTCTGGCTGGATTTGAACTTACGCGGTTGTGCAAGAAATAAGCGGCCGCTGCTATTACCAACGCAGCCGCAAGAATCACAGCAGGAATGCGCAAGCGGTGACTTGCAGCTTGTCGGTTTGCGGAAGTTGCGACCGTCGCAGGGAGTCGCTGCGTCAGTTCGCTATAACTCGACGCGTTGCCTTCATGTGACGCATTCGCAAAATCTTGCAGAACATCCTTCATCGTTTGATAACGATGCTCGCGATCTTTCTCGAGACACTTGAAGACAACATGGTGCAACAAAAGTTCACGTGCTGTGACATTGTTCCCCGAGTCAGGCATCCAACGAGGTGGTTCATGAGTGAGGATAGCGGAAGCTGTAGCGGCTGAACTCTTTTGAGCAAACGGTTGTTTGCCGGTCAACATCTCGTAAAGCAAAACTCCAAAGCTAAAAATGTCACTTCGTTCGTCGAGTGACTCACCGCGAACTTGTTCCGGCGACATATAGGGTAGCGTACCCATTACAGCACCAGGCGTGCTCAAGAGCATTTCGGTTTCCGCTTCACCAACAGTTCCCGCATCGGGCCTCATTTGTTTCGCGAGACCGAAGTCCATCACCTTTGCGGTACCGCGCGTGGTAATCATGACGTTCCCCGGCTTGATATCTCGATGAATGATGCCGTGTGAATGAGCGTCTGCAATCGCCTCCGCCACCTGAGTAGCGATCCTCAGCGATTCATCGATCGAAAGCCGATCACTTTTAAGTCGCTGCTGCAAGGTCTCGCCATCGAGAAACTGCATGACAATGAAACCGCGACCATCGTCCTCTCCTACTTCATGGATGGCGCAGATATTTGCATGATCGAGGGTGGCAGCAGCGCGCGCTTCTTTGATTAGTCGCTTATTGGCCCGTTCGTCAGAAATCAACTCAGGTGAGAGAACTTTAATGGCTACTCGTCTACCGAGCTTGGTGTCAGTAGCAAGATACACTTCGCCCATTCCGCCGGAACCAAGTAGCGAAATTAATTTGTAGTGTCCAATTGACTGCTCAAGCATCAGGGTTTGTTAGTCGCGTGGGTCTTGGAAATGGAGTTGTGAATGAAGCGATCAGTGACGTTTCAAAGGCCTTCTGGCTTGTCGCCTGGATGGAATGCTCTGCAAAGTTAGGCGATGATACTCTGCAATCATCTTCAGACACAGTTGTTTCTGTGGGAAGTCAGGCTTTGCAGTCGTCACACCAGCGTGCGATGTTCAGCTACAGCCGGTGAACTTGTGCGCCATGTATCGCTCTAAAATTCAGGATAGACTGAACATCTGTTCCATCATTACGCTTTGTATTGAATGACTCGCAGGGGTTCAAGCGTTACCAATCCATCCGTAATCATTTGGTCCAAGGCGGGCAGAAAGTTCTCAATCTTTTCCAGGCTATCGACAATTTCGACAACCATAGGCAGGTCTTCGGAGAGGCGCAGGATCTTCGCCGTGTGAAGCACACTGTGTTTTCCAAAGCCCATGACTCCGCGTACAACGGTCGCGCCGGCCAGTCCAGTCTCCCTGGCCTTCAGAACAATCGCCTCATAGAGTGGATGGTGACCGTGCCTGTCACTTTCACCAACAAATATTCGCAAGAGATATCCGTCCTCGGGAATATGCATAGCTTCTCCTTACAGAATTTTGGCCAACGTATATCCGGCCCAAACCAACAGAAGACCAATGAGATTCGAAGCCGCTACATTGAGAATCGCGAATCCCACTTCACCATCCCTTAGTAATGTGAATGTCTGCATTCCAAATGAAGAAAAGGTTGTGAACCCACCCAAGAATCCGATCAAGACGACCGTCCGCGCGGTTTGATTTACGAGAAAACGTTCCTCCAGGGTGTAAAACAACAGGCCTACAAGAAAACAACCGACTAAGTTAACTACCAGTGTACCCATCGGAAATGTTTCACCGTAGCGTCTCGCGACCACGCCGGACATCCAGTAGCGGCTTAACGTGCCGATGAATCCGGCCAAACCTATCAGGAACAACTTGCCCATCGTTTTCACCTCCAAAAAGAAACTCCTAACCATTTCGCGCACACGTGACGAAATGATTAGGAGTCATCAACCCTCTAGGGTGGTTATACGGCGAACTCCATCGCCGGTAAAGATTGTACTCGAGTTGTGGTCTGAAGCCCCGTGCTCCTGACGGCTGCTTCTGCTCCCGGTTACCGTTGCCAGTAACTTCTGATCCGTTCGGCCAGCATCGGAAAAGGGACATACTCCGCAGCTCGCCCGCACCGCCTCAATTCCTCAACCATGCGCATCGCACCGTCGGCATTTCT
>DATJKB010000072.1:0-6628 GCA_035491875.1 Pyrinomonadaceae bacterium
TCGAACACCGCAGGTTAATAGCGCTGAGATGGCAGGTAATGTACGAAGTTAGACTAAAGCAGATCGATTGGACACGGTTAACACCGAGTGCGACGTGCAAAGGACCAGGGCTCAACTCAAATGAAATAACTCAACATCAACTATACGCAGTCGGGAAGGGTGGCTTGCCCCCGCTCAATGTCCCCTTCCATTCAACGTTGAGAGTAGGGAGATTGAGCGGGGGCAAGCCACCCTTCCCGACTGCGATTATTTGAGCTTGAGTTATTTCAGTGCAATTGAGAACTGATGATTTTGAACGTGACACTCTCCGCTGTTCAGAACGCCAACTAATGCTCACTCTTCACGCAGGGCAACTCATGGATCTACTTTCGTAGCGCGCCGCGCAGGAAGATAACAGGCAATCAGCGCGATAGACACCAGGGTGAAGGAAACTATCGCAAGAGTGGCCGCGTCGGTCGGAGTAACTCCGAAGAGTAAGCTCGCCAACACCCTGGTAAACGCAAATGCCGCCCCTAATCCGATTGCAATTCCCACCAACACGAGAACAATGCCGTACTTCATCACCATTCGAAGGACGTCCGTCGTTTGTGCACCCAGTGCGATGCGAATGCCAAACTCGTGTGTTCTTCTTCCCACGTCATAGCTGATGACCGCATACAAACCAAGGCACGCTAACAAGAGTGCTACCGCGCTGAAAAAGCTGGAGAGTTTTGCCAGGAGCCGTTCTTGTGACAGTTCGAAATCCACCAGTCGGGGCACAGTCTGAATAGTGAGAATCTCTAAACTGCGATCGATTGATTGAACCTGTTGACGAATTGCCTCGGGTGATACCGTAGTCGAAAGTCCTCGTACCACGAGCAGCGTTCCCCCATAGGTGGGAAAATAAATGAGGGGCCGAGTTTTCTCTCGCAGCTTGCCATACTTAGCGTCATTGGCCACGCCGACGATTTCGATATCGTACTTAACTGACTCTTTTGCCGGATCGCCCCAGCCAAAATGTTGTCCAAGCGGACTACTGTTTCCAAAATACTGCTGCGCCAGAGTCTTGTTGATGACCGCAACCTTTCCGAATCCTCGATCCTTCTTCGGTGTCTCCTGCCAGGTGAAGTCGCGGCCAGCTTGCAGAGTCAATCCCATCGTCTGGAAATAGCCGGGCGTCACGTTGATCGTTTGCACCTCGCGGTCTTCGTCAGGAGAAACGGCACGGCCTTCTATCGCGATACAACACGTTCGTGACATTCCACTACGGAAACCCGTGGCAGCCATGCTTGCAGACCGAACTCCCGGGGTGGAACTGATTCGTTCGAGCACGGTGCTGTAGAGTTGCGGAAGTTGGTCAGGTTTGTAGCCGCTTCCTTCCGGATTGATACGGACCTGGACGAGTTCATCGACAGCGAATCCGAGATCGACAGCACGGAGATTCCGCAGTGTCTGCACAAAGAGACCGGCTCCAGTCAACAACAGCACCGACAAGGCAACCTGGGCAATAACGAGCGGACGAGAGAGCCAGAGCCGCGGACGCGACATGGTACTTGTCTTAAGCGCCGATGTTAGTCGTTGCCGCGTCACAATAATGGCCGGCGCAAGACCTGAAATAATCGCTGTCGCAACCGATATCGCCAACGTGAACGCCAAAATGCGACGGTTTGGTTCGACGTCGAGCGGGATCGGAGCCGAACTCGCGGAAGCGAGGACCAAAAGAATCCGCGTTCCCCACCACGCCAGAAGCAGTCCCATAAGACCGCCAACGAAAGCTAACAAGAAGCTCTCGGTAAGAAATTGTCGGATCAATCGGAAGCGACCTGCCCCAATCGCCATGCGCACCGCCACTTCCTTCTGTCGTGAGGTTGCACGCGCTAAGAGGAGATTGGCGACGTTCGCGCAAGCAATCAGGAGCACAAGAATTACGGCAGCCATTAGGATTTGGAGTGGTTTGCCAAACTGGGTACGAAACTCGGCCAGTCCTTGACCACCGGGTGTCACTTCGAGTCGTGCGATCCTGCGCGCCTCTCGCCCCATCGGATCCGGTTCGTTCTTAACTTGTGCAAGTGAATTGTTCAGCTCACTTTGCGCTTGTTGCAGGCATGTACCCGATTGACACCGTGCTAGAACTCGAAGCCAGTTAACATTCGCTTCGCGAAGATATGATTGGCCTGGACTCAGAGTTGGTTCCATCATCAGTGGCGACCAAATATCCGGCGCGCGTCCGACAGACTCTCCAAAAAAGGCGCGCGGAGTGACACCGATGACGGTAAAAGGCTGGTCCTTCAGTCTAACGGTCTGGCCAATGATTGAGTTGTCGCCGGCGAAGGCCCGTTGCCAGAAGCCGTAGCTCAAAACAGCAACCGGATGTGCTCCTGGTGTTTGATCATCTGACGGTGTAAGCGTACGGCCGAGAAATGCGTTCACTCCGAGAACGTCAAAATATTCGCCGGAAACGAGCTGCACCTCGGCTTTTCCCAATTGCGCAGACTCGGTAGCGACATCCATTCTGCGTGTGCCGTCCATCGCGGCGAACATTCCGGAGAATACTTTGTTACGCGCGCGCATTTGCTCGAATAGAGGATGTGAGAAATCACGTTGCTCACCACGTTCGTTGAATGTGTCCAGCATTACAAGCTGTTCCGGACTCCGAACCGGCAACTGCTTGAGCAGTGCAACGTCAACGATACTGAAGATCGCTGTGTTAGCCCCAATACCGAACGCCAGGGACAGAACGACTACCAACGTAAACGACCAGTTCTTAAGTAACATCCGTACGCCAAAACGAATGTCCTGCCACAACATGCGCATGTGACTTCCTCCAGAGACTGACAGTTTGTATCAGGCTTTCACTCTTCAGTGAGATGAAAGTTCAAAAACCTCTGCGGCGGTAACGACTAGTGCTAAAGGTAGCCGCAATTGTTCACGGCTGTTTATAGATACCGTAGTTTGGATAGTTTGAATAGTTGCGACTGTGAGTGATGGTTTTCACCGCAAAATCACGGTGGTTCTTCCGCCATTTCATCCAGCGCTCTTTTGAATCTTTGGGCGGATCAACTTTCACGATGCCGCCTCCGTAATGCCAGATCACGTCCGCCACAGTGATATTCGTGAGAGCAATATTCGCGGACAAATTGATCTGGCTAGAACTGGGCACCGACTTTACATTCTTTTTTTGAATCATCGCTTTGATGATCGGTTCGATCGAATGTTCGTCGCCGACACCTCCCAGGAGAATGATGATCTGATCTTTGATCGATGGGTCGTTGATGTGGTTGATCAACTCCTGTTGTGCCGGCGATCCAATTTCCAGAATCTTGCGCATTGGCTCCGTCAGCTGGAAGTCCCACTGAAGCGGACTCGCTAACGCGGAAGGACCCTCCCAGCGATGTTGGTGCAAGTCACGAATGAGGTTTTTGATATCAGATTCCTGTCCTTTCACCTCAACGCTATGAATCATCGAAATTGCTGAGATCAGAATAAGAGCAAATACAAATTTACACAGACTCATCATGTACCCCTTGCTGTGAGAAAGCGCGCAGGTCTTTCGATGGTTGAAAGACCTGCGCATCCATATTGCTTCATCGAGAAACCCAGAAACAATCAGGGTTGCAAGTTCCACGTCAGAGGCGTAGAGCCTTGCCCTGCAACGTTGTCCCCCGGAACGTCGGTGGCAAGTGCATCCGTTCCGGCAGTTTTCACAATTGAGATGCGAGCGAACCAGGGGAAGTCGTCCGACGCTTTCTTACCGTTCCACATAGCAAACTGGTGGAAGTTTATGCGTTGGCGACGAGTGGTCCCCACTGCAAAGCTCGGCGGCAGGTTACCCAGGCCAGGCGCGTCGTAATCGTAGATCTTACCGTTCGGCTTCGGGTCGTCGTCGCGCAAGATGACGTTAGATGTGTCGACCTTTGCTCCTCCGCTATTCCCTGTTTCCAGCGAATTGTTAGCACCTATAAAGTAATTGGCTGCCAGGCGCTGTCGATCCAGCATGATCTTCTCGTCGAAGTTCTTTGGCGCTACCGTTCCCACTAACTCAACGGCGTTACCCCAGAACTGCCCGATTGCGGCAAGCGATCCTGTGTGGCGAGTAGGTCCCAGGGTTGGCGAACTATTGCCTTGCACCTGTCCTATAACAGATTTCGCATTGTTGTCAGAAGAGATGCTTCCACTGGTCCTAATAGAGATAGTCACCCACAGCACGCTGAAGTCTTCATCATCCAATTTCTTGCCCTGAGCATCTTTGGCTTCGATGCGGATGTTATCGCGCGTGCTACTTTCAGTGAGGCCCTTGATCTCGACCTGAGTAGTTTGGGTGATAGTGATGCTCGTCGAGTTGTTCTGTGTAAACTGCGCCGCACCGGTTCCGCTTCGCGTTGCTAATGTCAGGGTGACATTAGGCGCCGGAGTTGCCGGAGTAATCGTCACAGCTACAGTGCCAGTGTCGTTCTTAATAACAGCCTTCAGATCACCGATCTTGACCTTTGGCTTGGAAACGACGTCGACGACCAAAAGTGAATCGAAGAGACCATCGGCGACATTGGCCACTGTTAGATCAACCTGAATCGTATCGGCCGATTCATTGACGGGAAGTGTGAACTCACGCCAGTCTGTTGCTCCACCCGCATCAAAGGACGAGAGCCCCATACCGTTCATGGTCTGGCTTTCAGAGGCTGAACCGCCGGCGCTCTGACTCCGAATGGAAACATTGAAGTAATCGTTATACTGGGTTCCGAAATAGCCACCAGGTACTTCGCTCGTGATGAACTTATAGCGAACCTTAATCTCCTGAACGCCCTCTTCGATTTCGAACGTGCGGGAAATACTCTCCGGCCCCTCACCCGACGTATTCAACACGAGATCTTGATCTCCCTCTTCAAGTGCAAGTGGGAGAATTTCGGGACTCGTTGAAGTTGAGTTTGCAGCAAACTGCGCTGCGCGCTCCGCCCGTGAAAGGGTGCTGGATTGGGCTGAGAGCGACTGTGTAGAGGAACTTTGCGCCGTGGGGTCTTCTAATGGAATGAATGTTCCCTCCTCGTGCGGAATGATTTGCACTGGAGCAGTGCCAATGTTCCATCCGGCCGTGCCTTGACTGAGATCATTGTTATCAATGGTACTTGGCGCATTGAAACCCTTGAGTTTGAGTTCTTCAAAAAAGGCGCTGCCGGTGGTTGCGACTGAGGCGATGCGATTTCCGCTTGCTGATGCTTCGAGAACGATGGTGCGGTTAGGCAGGTTTTGAAACGAAACACTGCCGCTCACACTCGTTGCTGTCGCTTTAACTTCTTTGTCGTCACCGAGACGAGCAGTTACGAGGGCTCCGCTCGCCGGCTGATTGTTCTCATCCTTGATCGAAACGTTGAGCGTGAAGCTACCCGCCCACAGTGTCGCCGCTTTGTGCACGATGCGGCCTTCGGCGTCGAAGCCGAAGAAGCTCAACTCGTTTTTGTCATCAAAGAAGTCGGCGGCAAAAGTAATAACGGTGGGCGTGATCTGAACGCTAGCGGCGGGCACCTGGATGCCGTTTAGAAAAATCTGTACCGTTGTAGGATCAGTAGTGAAAGTGCTGCCCGAAATTCCCAGCCCGATATTGCTGCTACTTGGATTGAAGTCTTTCTCGGAAACTCCACTGAGGCTGATTACGGCAGGTGAAAGCGGTTCGAGTTCAGCTGGCAAATCAACGCTTTGCACAACATCTATGGATACTTTCAGTGTTTGAGGAATCGTCTGGTTACTTAGTCGCACATGAATCGTGCCTTCATGCAAACCAAAACTAGTTCCTGCAGGAATAGAGAAAAAAAGCGACACCGTTTGCGCCTGATCCGCGAAAACGCTGGCGATTGTATTGGGCTGGACTGAGACCAGGTTAGAAATCTCTGGAACCGGCTCGATCGTTACGTTCTGTAGGTTGTGATCACTGGTGAAAGTTAACTGTTTTACCTGACCACCGCCGGGGGAAAGCTGAAGGCTAAGGTTGTTTTCTGACCATTTGATTTTGGGTTGCGCCGCAGAGACAGCGAACGGAACGCTGCTGCTGAGCATTGCGAGTGCGAGAATGAAAACGAATAGTCTTGTAGGGACTCGTCGGTGAATGTTACGCATTGAGGGATCTCCTTATGTCGAGACGCGTCGGTGTGGACCGAACACGCGGGTAGATAGTTGTTTCCGGGATACCGGAAGACATGGACCCTGCACAAAAACAGGGTGTCATCGCAGTATCAGTGCGCTTGTCGAGTATGGGAGGGGAAACAGTTAGCGAGGTGAACGATCAAATCTGGGTTGTGAGTGCGAAACTTATAGGACGCGCGGAATAAACTGTCAATGATTTTTTAGATCTGTTTAATTGGAGGCGGGAATCAAGGTGGCCGGTAACGTCTGAAGGTGAAATGAATAGCGAGGACAGGACTCGAAGCTACACCAGCCGCTCTAGGAAAGGCTTTGTAAAGGTCTGAGTAGGGGCTTATTCAGTTGGAGGTTAATAGCAAGCGAGGAAGGTCCGTTTGGCAAGACTGCACCAATCAAGGAACCTTGTTCGCGCAAGTCAGACGTGATAGAAACGCGCAATCTCTCGTTTTCGCCAGACTAAGAATGAGTTTCGCCTTATCTAAAATATTTGATGGGAGAAGGCCAAGCAATTAAGCGCAAC
>DATJKB010000073.1:0-6116 GCA_035491875.1 Pyrinomonadaceae bacterium
TTCGGAGGCATATATCGCGACGTCGAGCTCCGATTTGTCAATCAGACGTTTATCGAAAATGTTTTCGCCAAACCAGTGAACGTCATGCAGGATAGTCGCAGCCTGAATGTCCGCGTTTATCTGCAAGGCCCCAAGCCGACCCCTCTCAAAATAACGGCCGAGCTTCTCGACGGTGAACGAGTTCTCGCTTCAAATTCGCTGAACCTAACCGACGCGAGTCAGCCTTTTTATGATGTCGCGTTAACGAATCTGGGAACAGTCGAACTCTGGGACACGCAAAAACCGAGACTCTACAACGTCCGCGTGAGGCTTTCAGACGACCGCAAGCTGCTCGACCATTACGATATTCGCATCGGTTTTCGCGAAGCGAAATTTACACCCACGGGCTTTTACCTGAATGGCAAACATTTAAAGCTGCGCGGCTTGAATCGCCATCAAACCTATCCGTTCGTGGGCCAGGCAATGCCTGCGCGCGTGCAAAAACGCGACGCGTGGATTCTTCGCAAAGAACTCAAATGCAACATTGTCCGCACGTCGCATTATCCGCAATCACCACATTTTCTTGATGGCTGCGATGAATACGGGCTTCTGGTTTTCGAGGAGATCCCCGGCTGGCAACACATCGGCAACGACGATTGGAAGAACCTGACCATCCAGCATGTTAAGGAGATGGTTAGCCGCGATTGGAATCACCCTTCGATAATTTTGTGGGGAGTGCGAGTCAATGAATCGGGTGATAATCACGATTTCTATACGAAGACAAACGCGATGGCGCGCTCACTTGATGACTCGCGGCCGACCGGCGGGGTCCGTTACCGCTATAACTCCGAGAAGCTCGAAGACGTCTTCACGATGAACGATTTTGGTTTTCCTCTTCGTCCGCCCAATCATCCGCTTTATCTCAACACTGAATTCAACGGTCACATGTACCCGACCAAACGCAACGACAACGTCGAACGTTTACGCGAGCACACGCATAGGCACGCTCGTGTTCATGATCAACTTGCTTCGGACGAAAAGTACGCCGGCGGACTTGGTTGGTGCGCGTTTGATTACAACACACACGATCTTTTCGGGTCGGGTGATCGTATTTGTTATCACGGCGTCTCAGACATTTTCCGAATTCCCAAACCAGCTGCTGGATTCTACAAGTCGCAATGTGATCCCTCGGAAGAAGTTGTGCTTGAGCCTGCGTTCGACTGGGCGCGTGGCGATGAAAACGAAACCTTTACGAGAGCCCTGGTATGTTCGAATTGTGAGAAGCTCAAGTATTACATCGGCGACAGACTCATCGCAGAAGTCGATCCGGATCGCAAGACCTACCCGTCGCTAAAATACGCGCCGTTCGTGGTGAATCTGCATGAAGGGATCGGAAAAGGTTGGGAGGATCTGCGTATCGAGGGTTACATCGGCGGCAAAAAGGTTGCTGAGCGAAAGATGTCGAGCAAAGGAGTCGACAAGCAACTCGTCGTCGAACCTGATGACCGCGAACTGATCGGCGACGGTATCGATGCGACTCGCGTCGTTTTGAAAGTGACTGATGAATACGGCGCGGTGCGACCGTTCGCCAACGCCGCAATCGCTCTTAGTTTGCAAGGGCCAGCGGAAATCATCGGTGAAAATCCTTTCGCGTTGTTCGGTGGAGTGGGCGCCGTATGGATCAAAACCAAACTAAACCCCGGTGTGGTAAAACTCACCGCGACTCATCAGATACTCGGCTCGAAGACTGTTGAAATAGTCGTCAAAGCGTATCGACCTTCGCTTGTGCTGTGATCGTCGTCGCAAAAAATATGTCGATTGAACCTAGGTCTCAACTACAGAACGGGAGCGAAGCGACCGATTGGACCTGAGGAGGAGCACAACGCTCATTGAATCGGTCGCTTCGCTCCCGTTCTGTAGTTGAGTAGTGTCCAGTGACTTGTCGTCTCACGATTCTGCTGCTCACATGTCTGCTGCTCTTCGGTGCGGCTGCTCCATCTGCGTTTTCACAACGAGTAACCTCATCGTTCGATCAGGACTGGCGGTTTTTAAGGGGCGACGTCGCTGGATCCGAAAAGCCCGACTTCGACGACAGCAATTGGCGTAAGCTTGATGTACCACACGACTGGAGTATCGAAGGTCCGGTTTCCGAAAAGAATCCCACCGGGCCTGGCGGAGGGTTTATGCCTTCAGGCGTGAGCTGGTATCGGAAGCATTTCACGCTTTCGAACGACGCTCGGAATCGTTCGGTGTTCATCGAATTCGACGGCGTGATGTCGAATTCAGACGTTTGGATAAATGGCGTTCATTTAGGAATGCGGCCTTACGGCTATGTCGGTTTTAGCTACGAACTCACAAAGCATCTCAACAACGGCAAAGACAACGTCATCGCAGTTCGCACCGACACTGCTAAACAGCCAGCGTCGCGCTGGTACACAGGAGCGGGAATTTACCGGCACGTGCGGCTTGTCCGCAAAGATGCTGTGCACATTTCGCAGTGGGGAACCTTCGTTTCGATACCGCGGATCAGTAGTAAAGACGCCGTCATACGAGTTGTCTGTGAAGTGACAAACCAATCGAGAACTCCTCAACGCACTTCGCTCGAAATAGACTTAATTCCCCCTAACCGAGAAGTGTTGCAATTGGAAACGGATACCAATACGGAAAGCTCGATCCACACGATAGAACCTGGGCAGTCGTTTATTTTTACTCGAGAACTTACCATCAAGAATCCTGTTCGTTGGGATCTTGATAATCCTCAGTTGTACCAGTTGATTGCGAGTGTTCGTGTTGATGGCAATAAAGACGTTGATGATGAAAGAATTCCTTTCGGCATTCGTGAGTTTCACTTCGACCCACCGACAGGTTTCTGGCTGAACGGCAAGAACATCAAGATCAGAGGCGCGTGTCTGCACCATGACGGTGGTGCTTTTGGTGCGGCGGTGCCACTTGCGGTTTGGGAACATCGGTTAAGCGAACTAAGAAAACTTGGTGTCAACGCAATCAGAACCGCGCATAATCCTCCGGCGCCGGAGTTCCTGGATCTGACCGACCGAATGGGTTTCATCGTCATGGACGAACTGTTTGACCAATGGACGCTCGCCAAGAATCCGCACGACTATCATTTGTATTTTAACGAATGGTCCAAGATCGACTTGCGCGACACAGTTCTACGTGACCGCAATCATCCGAGCGTTATCCTCTACAGTGCAGGCAATGAGATTCGCGATACACCAAACGCTGAACTTGCAAAGAACATTTTGCGTGGTCTCGTTGACGAGTTTCACCGAAACGATCCGACCCGACCGGTAACCCAGGGATTGTTTCGCCCGAACGTAAGTCACGATTACGAAAACGGTCTGGCAGATCTGCTGGATGTAGTCGGCCAGAATTACCGCGAACAAGAGATTCTTGCTGCGTTTCGACAAAAGCCCACGAGAAAGATTTTGGGAACCGAGAACACGCACGAGCTAACACAATGGGCGGCTGTACGCGACCATCCTGAATATTCGGGGCAGTTTATTTGGAGTGGCGTCGATTATCTCGGCGAAGGTGGACAATATCCGCGCATTGCGAACAACTCCGGTCTGCTCTTTAAGACTGGCGTTGCTAAACCGATTGCGTTTCAAAGGCAAAGCTGGTGGAGCAACAAGCCGATGGTTTACATCACGCGCCGTGTGGCTCGAACACCACGCCAGCCAACTGATCCTGGCTACAATCCCATCGATGAACGCCGCCCGCAGGTTCTCTTCTCAGACTGGACGCCAAAAAGCGCGCCGCCTCACGAAGAAAACGTCGAGGTTTACAGTAACTGCGAAGAAGTAGAGCTATTTTTAAATGGAAAATCGCTGGGCAAACAACGGCGGCCGCAGGACGATAGCCCGCGTAATTGGAAAGTGGATTTCAAACCCGGAGTAATCAAAGCCGTTGGGATGAACGGCGGCATGATCGCAGCGACTTACGAACTCCGCACGGCGAACAAACCGGCAAAGATCAAGCTGGCAGTTAACAAGAATACTATTGCGAACACATGGGACGATGTCGTATTCGTCAACGTCTCCGTAGTTGACGAGAACGGCACTCTCGTTCCTGACGCTGACGACCTGATCAGCTTCAAATTGGAAGGAACCGGCGTGCTGGCTGCTGTGGATAGTGCCGACAGCTATAGCCATGAGCCTTACCAGGCGCGCGAACGCAAAGCCTTCCAGGGAATGTGTCTGGCGTTCGTCAAGGCCACTGGCGATCGGGGAAAGATCAAGCTGACCGCGACTTCTCGCGGGCTTAAAGGTGATGCCATCGAGATAAATGTTGGACCAGCACGCGTAAGAGAATAGGTTTTCGATTCAAACTTGAAGAGGAGAACTACATTGTACAGACCAAAGAGGAGCTTTGCTCCGTTCTTCGCCGTGGGAATACTTGTCCTGGCTGCCGTTCCGCTCAAGGCACAATCCTATTTCCGCAACTGGCCGGCAGGAACTTCGCCGCAAGAGGTTGGGCGCCGGGTCGCAGAAAATTTCGTGGCCCGCAAACTCGAGGTTGAAGAAGGCAAAAGAAAGTTCGTTATCTATCCTGAAGCTTGTGCGTGGTATGGCTCGCTCACCGTCGCGCAGCTTACAAACGATCTCAACCTCCGACGCCGCCTTATCGAAAAATTCGATCCACTCCTCGGCGAGCGCGCCGGCCAGATCTCGCCAGACGCGCACGTGGATTATCGCGTGATCGGAATAATCCCACTCGAGATCTATCGTCAAACGAAAGGGCAAAAGTATTTGGATCTAGGTCGCGGCCTCGCCGATAAACAATGGGATAAGCCAACACCAGACGGCATCACTGCAGAGGCACGATACTGGATCGACGACATGTACATGATCACTGCCGTCCAGTCGCAAGCATTTCGCGCCACCAACGATCCCAAGTACCTCGATCGCGCCGCGCTAACGATGGCTGCGTATCTCGACAAGCTGCAACAACCGAATGGTCTTTTCTTTCACGCTGCCGACTCACCATTTTACTGGGGTCGAGGTAACGGTTGGGTTGCGGCAGGCATGGTTGAGTTGCTTCGCTCTCTTCCAAAGAAGAATCCGCATCGCGCGCGTATCGTCGCCGGCTATCGAAAGATGATG
Source organism: Pyrinomonadaceae bacterium (assembly GCA_035491875.1). GTDB lineage: Bacteria > Acidobacteriota > Blastocatellia > Pyrinomonadales > Pyrinomonadaceae > PSRF01. The sequence continues at coordinate 5,103 of DATJKB010000073.1, forward strand.
GCCGCGCTGTTGAAGTATCAGGGTGAAGATGGACTTTGGCGACAACTGATCGATCAGGAATCGTGGCCGGAGACATCCAGCACGGGCATGTTTACCTTTGCCATGATCACTGGTGTGAAGAATGGTTGGCTTCCGGCAAAGACTTATGGACCAGCTGCCCGCAAAGCCTGGTTAGGATTGGTGAAACGCATCGACGCGCAGGCGAATGTTACTGACGTCTGTATTGGAACTAACAAAGCGCACCTGGAAGTCGGCGCAGATCCGGCGACGCAGCTGAAGTATTACCTGGATCGCACCCGCCGCACCGGAGATCTGCACGGCCAAGCACCCATACTCTGGTCGGCAACGGCTTTGATGAGATAGGTAATCTGATAGGTGCTTTTCAATAAAGACTGAACAAATACTCCAACTGAACCGACACCGAAACAGATACGCCGTCCTTTTGAGCGGGAGTGAATTTAATGTTCCTCGCAGCGGCAATCGCTCGCTCGGTGAGACCGGCCGCCAAACCAGAAACAACGCTAATATTCCCTATCGTGCCATCGAATCTAAGAATCACTCTCAAGACTACCGTCCCTTGAATTTGATTCTTTCGAGCGTCCTCTGTGTAGACCGGTCTAGGTTTGGAGGCAATACGAGCGGGCTCGGTAACCTCACGATTCGAATAGATGCGATTAGTATCAACAGCCGGTGCAGGTGTTGGCGTTGGTGTTGGCGTTGGTGTTGGGGTTGATGTGATCACCGCCACCTGCTCGGGAGTAGGCGAAGGTTGCGACTTCGGAAGAAGCGCAGGATCTGACGTTGCTGGTGTCGGCGTTGGTGTTGGTGTTTGCTTTGTCGCCGTTGGCGAAACAGAACTGGACGGTGTCGGCTGATTTGAGTTTGGATTCGAGACTGTCTCCGAAGACGTTGGGGTTGGGCTAGGTCCCGTAGTTGGAAGTGTCGCGACGGTTTCAGTTACCGAAGATCTTCTTTGGACCACAATGATTGTTGTCAACGCGATGATGGTTGCAA
>DATJKB010000074.1:0-7550 GCA_035491875.1 Pyrinomonadaceae bacterium
GTCCCGCGATCGATGCAACGTTCACGATCGCGCCTGTCTTGCGCTCAATCATCGACGGAGCCACTGCTTGCGAACACAACATCGCGCTCTTGAGGTTCAGATTCATAACTTCGTCCCAACGCTCTTCTGTTTGCTCAACTAGTCGCATGCGTTCGATCAGCGAACCGGCGTTGTTTATCAGAATATCTATCGGTCCCAATTCGCTCGTGCTGACGTTCACCAACTCTCTGATGTCGGTGGCTACTCTTGCATCGGCACGAACCCGAATTGCTTTTCCATCGCGTTGAACTATATCCCGCTCAACCTCTTCAGCTCCTGCCTCATTCCGGTGGTATCCAATTGCCACCCGCGCACCAAGGTCTGCGAGCACTCTTGCGGTGGCAGCGCCAATGCCAGATGACGCACCTGTAACCAATGCGACTCTGCCCGTCAGATCAAAAAAGTTCAGCATATCGAACCTCACCGTTTACAGTTTCTTCGAAGTTGATACTGGGAGCGCGGACGTCCTCGTCCGCACACGCGACGCAGTCGCGCAAGAGAGTTCGCTTCGCTCAGCTGCGGACGAGGACGTCCGCGCTCCCAGTATGCGCGGCCACGGGGCGAATTGATCCGCCGAGCGCAAACAGAATTGTCGTGCCCAGTATGGGAAGAACGCCCGCCACGATTAGGATCGGAGTATAGGAAAAATGATCCACTACCCAACCAGTGCACAGTGTGAAAAGAATTGCCCCGATTCCTGCACCCACGCCTCCCAACCCTGCGACGGATGCCACCGCTTCCGCCGGGACTAGATCGCTGGGTATGGTTTGGACGTTATTAATCCAACTCTGAAAACCAAAGGTCACGATTGAAATGAAGACCAGCGCTGTCATCGCATTGCTCGCCAGCGCTGCCGGAATTCCTGCCAACATCAGTAGAGCGCCCGTAGCGATCACTGTTTTCCGCGCCTTGTTAGCGCTCCAGCCGGAACCAATCAGATAACCGGAAGTCCAGCCCCCCAGGAGACTGCCCGCATCCGCAGCGAGATAAGGTAGCCAGGCAAACAAACCGATCTGTTTCAAACTAAAGCCGCGGACGTTGTAGAGATACAAGGGCAACCAGGTGAGATAGAGCCACCACACGGGATCAGTCAAAAATCTCGCCAGCACGATGGCCCACACCTGACGATACTTGAACAGTTTGCGCCAGCGTATCACCACACCTTCCGGCGCAGGAACTCGATCCTGTTGAATGAGCGCGTATTCTTCAGCTGTGATCGCCCGGTGCTTTCGCGGTGTCTCGTAGAACCTCAGCCACAAGGCAAGCCAAATAAAACCAAGTCCACCGGTAACGAGGAAAACTGTCTGCCAGCCAAATTGCAATTGCAGCCAAACGATCAATGGGGGCGCCACGATGGAACCAATGCACACGCCGCTGTTGAAGATCCCCATAGCAAAGCCACGTTCACGCGCGGGAAACCATTCAGCGATGACTTTGGCTGCGCCAGGCCAATTTCCTGCCTCACCTAGACCGAGCACAAAACGAAAGAAACTCAAACTAGCCAATCCGCCCGCAAAGGCGTGGGCAGATGCGGCAATGGACCACACTAGAATTGATAGCGTGAACCCGCGCCGCGTGCCAATGCGATCATAGAGTTTGCCCGATAATCCCTGACTAGCGGTGTAGGCTACGAGAAACCATGTAGTGATACTCGCGAACTGAAGATTATTTAGGCCCAGCTGCGTGGTGATTACCGGAGCCAGCACCGAAATCGTGAGACGGTCGATGAAGTTGATTAAGGTGGCGAGGAAAATCAGTCCTATGATCCACCAACGCAATCCTCGCACGCCGGTTCTTGCAACCGGAAATACTGATGCGGACATATGCCTTTCAGACTTCATCCGAAAGCTAAGGTAGATCGGGCGCGTACAGCGCGACCGCCGGCCGTAAGTGTCGTGGCTCCCGAGCTAGACTCATAGCAAAGATTCTGATGCGTTCGTCTTTTGGGAGCTGCAGCTCGCTTACTCCGGCCGGGAGATCGATCGCATACACGAAAATGTAACTCGGAATGTAGATCTGATTGGCGTCAGGTGCGTGTCGATGCGTGCCGACCCAGGCGATCTCATCCCGCTTAACAAAGGCCGGTCTGATTTTTTCAATTCCACTCAATACTCCAGTGGCTGGATCAAACTGCGTGACCATGTCCGCGCGGATTGCGTCTTCGGTCCACGTCTGCCCCCGCATCGCTGGCACAAATCTCTCGCGGAGCAGACGCGGTTCATTCAGCTGACTAAACCACTGGCCCACTGGTCCTTGCCATTCTCTTACGAGGATCGAAACAGTATTTGATTGACCGTCGGTCCTGTTCGTTAGAATAAACCTCGTCGGAGCATCACCGTCCACAGAAGCAGCGAGCACGTACAATCGATTGTAAGAGTTCTTTGGAAGAGCGAGCGTTTGTCCGCGCGGAACCAAAACATTCAACGCGCTCGCTCTGCCTGGCCCAAATTTGTACGACACGCCATTAAGTTGAAGCGCTTGTGGCAAGAGCTCAGCCGCCAGCGATTGTCCCTGGCCATCAAAGTCGCCATCGCTGCGATTATCATCGGTGGAGACACCGTCAAGATTGAACGACAAGTCTAAGGGAGTTGACGAAATTGCGTGGGGCGGTAACCCACGTGGCTGCAGGCGAAGTGCAAACGTTCGTGGCTGATAGGGTTTTAAAGCGACGCTGAGTCCTCCGTTGTCCACAGTAAATGAGCGAATGGGTTCCTCTGCTGCGTTGATCTCGCGCGCGGACATGACCTTCGCCGCAAAGGAAATTCGTGTCCTTGCCGGTAGCCCGTACTGTTCCTGCAAACGCACGACAATCTCAGAAGAGTCTTCGGCTTTCTTAAGCGCTCGAATCACAACTTGACCGCTCGTGTCGCTTAAGGAGGCAAGCGAAAAACTGCGTCCCACAACTCCGCGATGTTGTGATGACTGAAATGCTATGGGCGGTTGATTTAGAGCGGCCGCACGCAGAGGTACTTTGCCCGCACGCCAATTGCCACGATGACCGGCAATCGAGTAAGTGAATCGATGGTGCCCCAAATCCTGGCCGGCTTGGTAAAAAGGACGGGGCCAGGCGCCGGGTTTTGGAGTGTGCAGCAGCGTTAGGCGCAATACATTGTCCGCGGGTTTATCCCAGCCGTACTTACTATCATTCAGCACGGCAACTCCAAAAACACCGTTCGAATCTGTCACGTCAGCCCACTTTTGCGCCGGCACTTCGTAGTGATCGGGATGGTTGTTGCCGCGCTCGATCGTTCCCAGTCCGAGATCGTACGTTGCCTTTGGGTTGGAAGCTGTGAAGGGAAATGATGCTTTGAGCAGCGTGTTGGGAGACTTCCAGTCAATCAGGTTTTCGACATCAACACGATCACCTTCCAATGCCAACATTACGCGCTGCACGATGGTCGAACCAGCGGCTTTTCTCGTTATCTCTACAGCCACGCGAACTGGTCCCTGTTCAACGACCCGGACGACGGGAGTTGTCGCATATTCCCGCGGTTCAGAGTTCACAGTGTCCCAGAGAATTCGCCAAGCCGGTTTATCGGGCGAGGGATCGTTTCGCATTTCCAGGCGGACCGGAGCGCTCAACAGCTCTCGTCCAGCTTCTTTATCAAATACTGAGGACAGATCGCCGTTGAGGTCGAGCTTGACTGCGTATCGAACATTTTCCAACGACGACTCTGTAACCTTGATCGACGAATTGGCTGTCTGTTGCGACGTTCCGCTGCGCACGTCAAAGACCTTGAATCCAATCGATGGCACATCCGCGAGGAACAGAATCTTTGCTTGATTGCCATCCTGCGTAAGAATCTGCGCAGGTACTTCACGTCTGGTAACGCCGTCAATCACACTAATCGCTGTGGGCGCCTTTGAACCGAAATCAACTGTAGCTTCCACCAGCTCGCGGCGTGAAAACGACAGCGGGTTGTAAACAACCAGCGCGACACCAGCTGCTTGAGTATCAAGCAAGTCGGCCACTGCTGAGGTGGAACTGGCTAACACGCCTGCAAATTGATTTGAGGAGACCAATTCGTCGTTCCAGGAGAACTGGTACGCCTGCGGAATACTTGTCCCGGTTACATCGTCATGAAACTGATGCCAGAGCACACGCAGCCACGCGCTGCGAAGTCGCTCGCCAGGATAGGGAAGACCCGACAACGATTCGGCAGCGACTGCTGCGCGCTCAGCAGAATCAGCCAACAACTCGTTCTTGCGGTTGAACTGCTTCATCGCAGCCTGCGAGGTATAGCAGCCAACGCCGTGGGTCTTCATTGTCAGCTCACCATCGTATTGTGGAAGCGCTGCTATTTCGTCACGCGTCAGATCACACGCCAGTTGATCTACCGAGGTATTCCGAACTTCAACGTTACCGTCCTTGTTGGCCAACGATTTTTCAAGCCAGTCGACTGACTCGACATCCGGCGCACCTCCGATATCTCCGGTGCCAAAGAGCCGGTAGATAACCTGCCGTCCATTGCCGAGGGACGTTGGATCATTGGACCATTTGGGATCGACAGAGATGTCGCTGCGGATGCGTGTGACGTAGTCTCGCGGATTTAAGGCGGCCACCACTTCACTTCCATCGACACCTCGCCAGCGGCCGACCGGGAAGGGAATTCCATACGAGGATCCCCAGGTCAATTTCTGCGTGGTAAATGCCGAAAGGCCGGAATGGGCGGCAATCGAAGGAAGTGCGTAACCAAAACCAAAACAATCGGGCAAGTAAACGTCCTGGCCAACCTTGCCAAACTCATTACGAAAGAATCTTTTGGCGTACAGTGCCTGCCGCATTAACGACTCCGGCGATGGCACGTTCACATCTACTGCGTTAATCCAGTTTCCCGCCACTCGCCAACGACCTTCCCTCACATACTTCTGCACCGTGGGCCAATACTCCGGAAAGTATTCCTTGAACCACATGTAATGGATTGCACCTTCATAACTAAAAGTGTAGTTCGGGTACTTCTCGAAGCGTTTGAAATTCTCAAAGAAGGTCGCCGGCACGAACGAACGAATCGAATCCTGAACGGTCCAGTTCCATTGGGAGTCGAGATGAGAAGTGCCAACTACGTACAGCACTGCCTTTTTTGGTTGTTTCTCTTGACCATGAAGCGGCAAGCTCACGAGTGCCATCGTGAGCACGGCGGTGAGCCACTGTTTATGGCGAGTCGTCTTCACAAGGTCCTCAATCAGCGTCTGTGGTCAAGTTGATCGGACAACAATTAACCACAGAGCGCAGAGGTGCACAGAGAAGAATTCCTCTTAGAAGAGAAGCTTCCGCGACAGTTGAATCTGACGCGGGTAGTTCAGTTGATTGATTCCGATGCGTCCCTAGTCATCGCAGGAACCGGGACTGCCAGGGAGCGCTCTTGCACACAACCGTTACTTCAAATGCTTTGATACGAGCTTGGTCATCTCAAACATGTTCACGGTTGATTTTCCGCCAAACACGACCTTCAAAACCGCATCAGCTTTGATCATCCGTTTGTTCTTTGGGTCCTGCAGCTTGTTCTTCTTGATATAGGCCCACAGGCGCTTGGTGACCTCAGTTCGCGGAATAGGTTTCGAGCCGACGATCGCCGTTAGTGCAGGACCAGGTGTAACTGGTTTCATGAACGCGGCATTGGGTTTACGGGAGGGAGACTTTTTCGAAGTTTTAGGCATTTGGTTCCTTTGAAACCTCTAATCTTTTTTTTAATGTCGACAAACGCGGTAAGCATACCATTCCAACTCCGCGGATCGTTGAAGATTCTCTTGAGCTCTCACGGATGACTTGAGTGGACCCTCCACGTCATTTGAATAATGCTTTGCAAAGGAAATTAATCGAGGGCGCTCCGTGTCTTCACGTGGTGCAGTCTCGCACGGCGCATCGCCTCTTGTAACTCACTCGGGCAAACTGATCCCTGTTCAACGAACCAGTCGTAGGGCGACGCTTGCTCCGTGCTTTCGAGCACACTCCCGATGAAGTTCAACAGCGGACCAAAATCATTTGGCGGTGGTTTCAAACTTCGACTTGCGCGAACATTCCAGAACGTCGAATACGCTCCGGAGTGAGCCCCCCGATTGCCGGAGCCACCGCTATCAAATGGGCGCGTGCCCGCTCCGCAATCAAGATTACTAAACAGGGACGAGTAGTTCGCCTCTCGATGATGATCCATGTTTAGATCAACTCCGCGTCCGTTGGCAAACACAGTGTGCAATGCATACCACTCGACGCTGATATCATGTACAAACCGGGTACGCACGTCGAAGTTCGTAATGAGATTCTCGGTGCCATGACTGACATCGATTCCATGATGTCCGTTGGTTCCGCGAACAGCCGGTGACTCTGCTCTATTCTTGCTGGTTGTTAGCACCACATTCCTAACTGTGCAGAAGTTGGTCCCGTTCAGATCGACTCCGAAGTCCGCATTCTGAATTTCGACATCGGTGATCCATGAGTTCGCGACGTCCTGAATAAACACTGCGTTGTACCCCTTCTCCCTGAAGTGCCCCGGATAAGGACTCCAGGGAAAGTGAATCGAGAGGTGTTCGAGTCCAAATTCCTGAATTGATGGCTTGAAGCGATGAATCTCAGGCTTCCACTCGGCGCGCACTTCATATGGCAGTGGTCGCTCGAGTTCGATTCGGTTTGCTGATGCTGACTTCACTCGCGATAAGAACCGCACGACATTTCTAGTGCCGAGAAGATCTGAACCTGGCGGCATCAGGTCGCCGTACAGGTGATGAATCAACGATCCTGACGAAGGTGTAAGTTTGGGAGGATCACTTTCAGTCAGCCGAATCCATTCACCTTGTTTGACGGAGATTGAGTTTGAGATATGAAGAACTCTGTCGCCTCGTTTTGCAGGTTTAGTTACGGTTGCGAGACGCGTAGTCGTGTCGATCGAGTCCTTTGCAGTTACGTTGAATAATCCCGGCCTGAATGCCCATTGTGACGTTTCGTTGCCAGTTGCCTTGTTGCCGAATAGGTCGGTAAGAGAGTTGGGAAACAGCAGAATTGTTTTGTTCGGCCCCGCTCCTCTGATAACCAAATTGCCATGAAAGACATCGATGCGTTTCGCAATGACGTATGTGCCCGCGGGAATGAACAGAACACCACTTTTGATCGACTGAATCGCGTTTAGCAGTGCGTCGGAGTCATCCGTTACACCATCGGCTTTCGCATGGAAATCACGTTTGAGGTCCCACTTTATTCGAGCATTTGGAATGGCCTTCTCTCCCGCGTGATAGCCTGCATATGAAAAATCGGGAAGCCGCCCGGTCGCCATCCATTTCTCACCCGCCCTACCCCAGAGAGAGGAATACGAACACGAAGTGAAGGCGCTCCCTCGACCATCTGAAATAGCCTCAGACGCAAGTAACATCAAGCAAACGAAAAGTTTTAGAGGCATCTTGGGTTTTCGCTTTTGTTGTTGACGAGTTCTTCGACAATTGTTGGCCGAGCGCGCCCAGCCTACTCGCAGACCGTATGTGTAAACAACCTCTGATCAAGTCGCGGGCAGCAGTAGTACCGT
>DATJKB010000075.1:0-5913 GCA_035491875.1 Pyrinomonadaceae bacterium
GTCACGCATATCAAAAGGCACCGCATCCTGCTTCCGGGTTTGCTGTCGTTGGAGTCGCTGCGAATATCACTCTCAATGCGGATGGTTCATGTGCCACAGCAAGCTTGGGCGTGACGGGAGTCGGCAATAAGGCATATCGGCCCACCGGAGCTGAGGCTGCATTGGTGGGAAAGAAGTTGGATGATCAAACGATCGGTGCCGCAGCGGAAAAGATCGCTGATGGCATCGATGTCAACGGTGATCTTTACGCGTCGAGTGAGTACCGCAAGCACCTGGCTTCTGTTCATGCAGCCAGAGCCATAAAAACGGCGGCGAGTAGAGCAACCTAGCAGGTCCACGGTTTACAGATCAGGATCAGGAGCGGCCGGCAGAAGCGAATCAGTGGTCAGTTATTATTTGCCAGGTATCAGTTGTCATTTGAAGACCCAACTTGAGTCATTCCCAATTGAGAATTGATAACGATCAAATAATAACTGACCACTGATTTTCTTTTGCGGGCTGCTCCTGCCTGACTAGTGAATGGCTTTTACCGACTACAATGAAACTCGAAGGCTCCCATCAGCTTCACGCACCTCGCGCACGCCTTTACTCTCTCCTCACGAATCCTCAGGTCCTTCAGCGTTGTATTCCTGGCTGCGAACGTTTGGACGAAACAGCTCCAAACACTTTCTCCACGACAATGAAAGCCGGCGTCGGTTCGATCAAAGGTGTCTTTAACGGGACCGTTCGACTGGAGGATCTTCGACCACCAGAACACTTTCGGCTCGTAGTTGACGCGAAGGGCACGGTAGGTTTCGCCAAAGGAACTGGAGACTTAGATCTTGAAGATCAAGGTGAGACGACGCTTGTTCGTTACAGTGGCGATATTCAACTTGGCGGTACGATCGCTGGTGTGGGCCAACGTATGATCCAGGCGTCAGCGAAGATGATGGCGACACAATTCTTTCTTTCTCTTGAGGCCGAGGCAAAGGCTGTTGAAGGAGAACCTCCGCCGCAACATGGCTTTTTTCGCACCGCCCTGAGATGGCTCTCAGGGATCCTAAGAAGATTGTTTGGCGAGAAGTAAGACAATCATTGGTCATATATCATTTGCCATTTCTCATTTGTCATTTTGGACACCACCGACTTCATGTCGGTGGTGTTTCAACTTCTACCTATCAAAACCAAATAGCTCGTCGCGCGCGAAAGCGCGCCAAATATCGGCGATAACTTCTGTTAGGTAAAAACTGAAATACCACCGACATGAAGTCGGTGGTATCCAAAATGACAAATGAGAAACGGCAAATGATATATGACCAATGATCTTTCAGCTTGCGCTGCGGACCTTAGCGATAAACTCCTCCACTTCCGATAACTTCCGCGGTAGCGCCTTCGTCATCCACTCAACGCCATCGGCAGTGATCACCATATCGTCTTCGATTCGCACTCCAATGCCTTTGTACTTTTCAAATGCAGGTCGAATCGCCGTCTTAAATTTTTCCCAATCCTCGTCTTTCCAACTACCGGGCTTGTTATCCAACGCGTCCAGCCTGACGTAGATTCCCGGCTCGTTAGTAAACACAGCACCGGGCACAAACTTGGCCCCACCGCCGACGTCGTGAACATTCATTCCCAACCAATGTGATGTGCCGTGCATGAACCAGAGCCGATGCTGGCTGGAATTTAGATCAGTGATTAGTCCAAGTTTGAGGAGACCCTGTTTGATGACGTCGGTTCCCGCTCTATTGACGTCTGACAACGTCGCTCCCGGACGTGACGCTTTCGCGACGGCCTCCTGAGCGTCGTACACAATCTGGTAGACCGCGGCCTGTGCCGGAGAGAATCGACCGTTGACAGGAATCGTGCGAGTGATGTCCGCCGTGTAATGCTCGTACTCGGCGCCCACATCCATCAACAACAGGTCGCCCGGCTTCACGGGACTCTGCGATTCAATGTAATGAAGTGTAGTCGCGTTTGGACCACAGCCAACAATGTCTGGATATCCCCAGTTATCAGCGTTGCGTAGTTTGAATGTGTACGCAACCTCCGCATCCACCTCGTATTCCCACTTGGCATTTGCCGCAGCAAGCCACGAACGCTCATGAGCTTCGATGCTGATATCGATCGCGTGCTGCAGGAGACGTAACTCCATCGGCGACTTGCTCAAACGCATTTCGTTGAAGATGCGCCAGGCGTTTCTGACGCTGTACCCCGATGCGGTCTTACCCCAGTCAGAGGCAAACTGTTGTTCCTTTCGATACTCTTGACTGTCTGGTCCTCGCGGCGCGAGAAGAAAGACACTGGCGCCATCGTCTGCCGCGGCCGCAAACAGTGGTTCGAATCCATGCCCGTTGCGAAACTCAAATGACGCGGGCAAATCCGACAGTAGAACGTTTTCTTGTTTTGGCCGGTACGGTTGACGATTCCGCATAGACCTCAGAAATGGATCAAGTTCGCTTACTTGCCAGATTTCTTTCACGCCCGAAACCTGCTTCGCTTCTTGCGGGCTGTACATGTGTCCAGTCCATACTTCCGCCAGAGGATTCCTTCGCGGAAGGAAGAGGATCTCCGGAAACTGCGTGTTACCCGGAAGCAAAACTAAAGTAGCGCCCGCCTGCCTCAGATGCGTTAGATAGAAAAGGTTGTTCTCCTGCCGAAATGGATAATCTACGTCATTGGCGTAAACCCGCGGTTCGCCGCTAAACAACACCAGGAATCCTTTGCTGCCAATCCACTGGGCCACACGAGCGCGCCGTTGGGCCAACTCAGCGAGTCGTTCGACTTCAACAAAGGCGGGCGCCTGAGGAGTTACCTTGATCAGGGCAGGAAGTTTTTTCTCGTTCGCTGCCCTTACCCGCGAACTAGTTGTCGAGCTGAAGACGAAGGGTATCGAAAGCGCGAAGACGAGAAAACCGAGACGAAGGCCGGTGATCTTCATGTTCATCTCCTCTTAAGGCTACGGAACTTAAGGTGAAGGACGTGGCGTTGCTGGCGGTCTGTTGCGCCGGATGTTTGGTGGTCGAAATATCTGCCGGCGGCCATCCGGAAATGTAAGAATGCGTGTTCCATCAGGAGTTACGACCAACGTTGAGCCATCGGGTAGCACTTTCACATTCGGCATACCACGCGGCGGCCGTCGCGGATTAATTGGCGGTGTGGGCATGGCCACTTCGACCTGTGGGTCGGGATCTGCGTGACGCTCATCGTCTTCCTCCTCGCGATCAGACTTCTTGGGCGTCGGTTTGGGAGCAGGCTCGGTAGTTGATCTGTCGTTCTTCTTTGCGACCTGTTCTTTACGTTCGCGTTTCTCGGGTTCCGGTGTGTTTGGTGCGGCAATCGCCTGCGTCGGTGCCGCGGTCGGGGCTACTGATGGAGACTCGATCGGTGCAGGCGCGGGCGACGGCGCCACTTCCGTTCTGGAATTTTTCATCTTCCACGCCACGCCAAGTACGCCAACCGCAACGATCAATAGCGCCGCAACTGATAACGCCCACGGTAATGGTCGGCGACCTTGACCACTAACTCCTCGTCGCACCACAGTCGTTTCGCCAGTCGCAACTGTTGGCTGCTTAGCAACCACTTCCGTTGTAGGTGCAACTGTCGGGGCTGTCGGGGCAAAAAGCACCGTTTGAGCTTCAGAGCGATCGCGGATCGTTGCTCCCTGCTCGCCCGCGTGCAACGCCTTCCGCATTTCATCGGCGGACGGATACCGCTGCTCGCGATTCTGCGACATCGCCTTCTTCAACACTTGATCCGCCTGACTGACGGCAGCGGGGTTGGCTTCACTCGCTAACAACAGCGGATCATCCTGCCCGTTCACGAGTGCTGCGGCACGACTTAAGGCATCCGGCGGCTTCACTCCGGTCAGCAGGTGATACATGGTCGCGGCCAGCGAATAAAGATCGCTGCGCAAGTCTGTGCCCAATCCTTGAATCTGTTCCAGGGGCGCGTAGTTCGGTGTGTAGCCGAAAATGCTGGCAGCCGTAGTTACGCGAGAGATGTCGCCGCCTTGACCTTTTGCCAGACCAAAGTCGAGCAGGATGATCTGTCCGCGCGCAGTAAGTTTGAGATTCTGTGGCTTGATGTCGCGATGAATAATCTGCGGCTCTTGCGTATGGAGGTAGTCAAGCGCGTCCAACAACTGGTCGGCCCAACTCAAAACCTGGCTGGCCGGAAATGGACCCTGACGCCGCGCCATCATTTCCGATAAGTCATCGCCCGGGATGTATTGCATGATCAGAAACTGGCCATCGCCTTCGGAAAAATGGTCACTCACGCGCGGCAGCGCCGGATGATGCAGTCGAGCCAACAGACGCGCCTCTCGTTCGAATTGACGGCGCAAACGTTCGTCCGTAAACAGCGTCTCTTTCAGAGCGACCGTAGTGTCAAGGCGCAGATCTACCGCTTCGTACACGGCACCCATTCCCCCCTGGCCGAGTTGACGAATTATTCGATAGCGACCCTGTAGTATTGTGTCTGGCGTCAGCATCTAAAATCTCTTTGAAATCATACTCCGCTTGTTTTGACGAAAACCAAGCTGATCAGGCCGACAAAAACTGGAAGGACGAGTCAAAAACGTGGAAGAGCGCCGATATTATACACATCTAACTGGGAAACACTTATAACCTCAGGTTCGTGGCAGATTTTTCGTAGATTTCATTGGGCATTGTTCTGCGTTCGGCGTATCCTTACGCGCAATGAGCGAACGGAGCGAACGGTTTCCCCCAAAAGCTACGGTCATCGATGTTGGAACTAAGAAACCTCGACGGTGGCGAGTGTGGGTCGCCGTAGCGTTTTTGATCCTGCTCTTCTCGTTCTCGAGAATCATTGCCATCTATCTTTCCGCGCTTTGGTTTGGTTCCCTGGGACTTTCCGATGTCTATTGGTACATCTTCAAACTAAAAGTCGTACTCTTCTTACTGTTCACGATCCTAACTGCCATTCTTTTGCAAACGACCTTCTGGTTGTTTCAAAAACTGTTTGGGGCAGCAGCGTTTGAGAGTCGAACGATCATTCTCAACAACCAGCCTTTCCAGTTCTCACCGGCGCGCGTCATCCGACCAGTCGCCTGGGTCATCTCCCTGGTCGTCGGACTGGTTTATGGCCTAACACTGAAAGACAGCTGGCAAAAATTTGCACTTTATCTACATCAGCCTCAAACATCTCTTGCGGATCCAATCTTCGGCAAGTCGCTCAGCTTCTATTTGTTTGCTCTGCCAGTCTACGACTCTATTAGTTCCTGGCTGACTGGTGTCACCTTCATAATTCTCATCGCGGCTGTCGCATATTCTTTGCTGGGACTCCCACAAAAGGTCCTGAAGCCGACAGTGGGCTGGTCTTCCGGTGCTGCGTTTCGCGCTGTATGCGTCGCATTGGCACTGTTCATGACTGTGCTCGCGTGGCGAACCTACCTGTCGCGTTTCCCTGCTCTATGGCAGGACCATCAGATCTTCTCAGGAGTCACCTACACCGAAGCCCACTATTCACTTCCAGCATTGTTCCTCGTTGCAATCGCGTTGATCGTTGGCGCCATAGTTTCCCTGATTAATGCTTTTACCGTTCGTCGCTTCACACTTCTGTTGGGCGCAATCGTTCTTCCAGTAGCGGTGTATGTAGTCGGAGTGGTTCTGATCCCCGCCTATATCCAAAGCTTTGTCGTGAAGCCAAACGAAATCGATCGCGAGACGCCGTTCATCACTCACAATATTGAATGGACACGACGTGGTTTTGGACTTGATCAAGTACAGCAGAAGGAGTTTGCCGCTGAGACCTCTATTGAAGCGCTGGATCTTCCAAACAATCAAGAGACCATCGAGAACATAAGGTTGTGGGACTGGAAAGCCCTTCAGGATACGTTGAAACAGATCCAGACGATTCGTACTTATTACGATTTCCCGGACGTCGACGTGGATCGTTACTCAAGTGGTGGCAAGA
>DATJKB010000076.1:0-7437 GCA_035491875.1 Pyrinomonadaceae bacterium
ATCTTCCTCTTGCTGCTGTCGCCAGCCTTGCTGTTCGCGCAATCGGAGAAAGGATCCATTGTTGGCGTCATCACAGACATTAACGGTGGCAGAGTTACGGGAGCAACCGTGACCATAACCAACCTTGGAACCAAAAAGGAGCAGACTTTCACGACCAATGGCGAAGGTATCTACGAGGCGCCCTTTCTCAACCCGGCCGTCTACAGAGTGATAGTGAAAGCCAGCGGTTTTAAGACAGGTATGATTAATGAGGTGACCGTAAACGTAGGACGACGTGAGAGTGTTGATCTGCAACTCGAGACAGGAGATGTCGCGGAAACGGTGGTTGTATCAGACACTTCAACGCCACTGGTGCAGACGGAAAACGCAAGCATCGGCACAGTCGTAAACACCAAACAGTTAAGTGATCTCCCATCAGTAGATCGTAATATCTATAGCTTTCTCAATCTCGATTCGAGCGTCACGAGCGGGTTTTCTGGAAATGCTGAAGCGTTTCGACTTGAGAGTGGCGGAACCTTCGCCGTCTCTGGCACGAGGGCATCATCAATAACTTTTAAGATTGATGGTCAGGCTAACACTGATCCAACCTTCGGCACGCCAACGATCACACCGTCGATCGACTCGGTTAAGGAGTTCCAGTTGCAGAACAACGCCTACTCGGCAGAATTCGAGGGCATCACACAAGTTAATATAGCTAGCAAGGCTGGCACGCGAGCCTTTCATGGCTCGGCATTCGAGTTCGTTCAGAACGACGTTCTTCAACCACGTAATCCCTTGGGCGCACTCGATAAGGACGGGAAGCGGAGCAAGAACAAACTGCGCTTCAACCAGTTTGGTGGAACAATTGGAGGGCCTCTTTGGTTGCCTCGCTTTGGAGAAGGTGGCGCTGGCTTCATCAAAGACCGGACGTTCTTCTTCTTCAGTTATGAAGGTAAAAGGCAGAACGTCCTTAGCCTCGCGTTCGCCCGAGTGCTGACGGAAGCTGAACGGAGAGGAGATTTTTCATCCAATCTCGGGGCCTGTATTAAGTCAGGAACCACCGATGTACCCCTGCTTAATCCAAATGGAACTCCCTCCGGCCAGTGTATTAGAGCAGGTCAAATCTTTGATCCAACGACGACCATTCTCAACCCGAGCTTTAATGCCAGTCAACCTGCAACCGCGCTGAATCCTCAGTATATTCGACAGCCTTTCCTGAACAATCAGATCCCGCAAAACAGATGGAATTCAGTCGCATTGGACATTCTTAACTTCGTACCGTTGCCTAACCAACCTGGAACTGATCTGAATTTCCTGGGACCGGCGGGCGCACTTTTCGAAAACAACCAGTATTCACTGCGTATCGACCATACGATCTCTGATCGCGATAGCATCTACGGTCGGTACACTTGGCAAAACAACCTTCGCGACAACCAGTCAGTTCTTCCGCTCCAACAGAAAGACGTAACTGGAAACGGCCGGGTCTTTAACTTCAGTTGGACGCGTGTTGTCAACGCTTCGCTGGTCAATGAACTACGTCTAGGCTACGTGCGTGGAGTCTATGGAGACAGTTTTGAAGAGTTTGACCCGAACTCAATCGGCGTTCACAATACTCGGGTTAACACTCTGCCAGCGATCTTTCTTCCTACTGCAAGTTCAACGTCACTCAATTTCGGAGGCTTCAGCGCCTCAGTTCTGAATACGACCCAGAACACTTACCAGCTCGCGGATAATGTTTCATGGGTCCGTGGACGACACGCTTTAAAGTTTGGCTTCAAGATGGACGAGAACCGATTCAGGAATGGCGAAAGCGGCGTTGGTAACGGTCGTGCGGATTTCAATGGCCTGTTCAGCACGGGCAACAGCAGTGTAGCGACCGCTGCGGTCCGTAGTAACTGGATCGCGGACCTGCTTTTAGGGCTGCCTTTCACCGATTCGCTTAACGTGCCTCAGCTCGCGCACCTACAAAACCGGCCGTGGGCTGTGTATTTTCAGGATGACTGGAAGGTGAATAATCGCGTGACCGTGAACGCGGGATTAAGGTATGAGTATCACCAACCGTTTAAGGAGAACCTGCTGGGCGGGAGTCGCGTTGATTTCGAGAATGGTGGGCATTTGATCGTTGCAGATCCTGAGGTGGCAAGGTTAGCAAATAGCCCGCTGGTAGTTTGCTGCACTGATCCACGCGTAGTTGAGCCCGATAAGAACGATTACGGTCCCCGCATCGGCGTGGCGATTCAACTATTCAAGGACGATCCGACAGTGCTGCGTGTAGGCTATGGAATGTTCTACTCCGACACGTCGCAGTTCTTTCATTGGCAAAAATACACACCCTTCAGGCGCGGTAGTTTTACACCCGCTGTTACGAGTTTCCAGAATCCAAGCATTTCGCTCAGCAATCTTTTCCCCAGCGACCAGTTTACACCGACCACCGGAAGCGGCATTTCCATAGGCATTCCGGCAGGAGTTAATCCAGCTGCTGTCAACAACCAACCCATGCTTAACATTTCCTCGCTAGGCTCTTACAAGACGCCACAGACGCAGGAATGGAGTGTGGACCTACAAAGGCAACTCGGGCAGGACATGGTGCTGGAACTGACTTACGCCGGTTCACTTTCTACCAACCTTCCGCTCCAATGGTTCTTCAATCAACCAACGTTCAGCGCCACGGCAGCGAATAACCAAAGCCTGAACGCGGCGGCGAATCCCTATATGCGGCGGCAGTTTGCGAACTTCACTCCGGGTTCGAACATTGTCGCGAATGTTCTGTCTGCGAATTACAATGGTGGAACAGTGAAGATCTCGAAACGCTTCACACAGGGCTACAGTTTCACATCTACCTACACATGGTCCAAGAATATCGATCAGGGAGCCGAGATCTTTTCAGTCTTCTCCAATCACGCCTTCATCGCCAACAATTTAAACTTTGACGACAGCAGAAGCGTGTCCGCGCTTGATATCCCGCACCGTTGGGTGACAAACGGCATCGTCGACTTACCGTTCGGCAAGGGGAAACGCTTTTTGAGCGGCGGCGGCTTTACCGATAAGCTGGTTGGAGGTTGGCGTCTTTCAGGTGTTTTGACTTTGCAATCAGGCTTGCCAATTAATCCTTACATCTTCAGTCTTAAAACAAACACGGGACTGAGCATTCCTGAACGCGGCGACCTTGTAGGACCTCCATATCTGACTGGGGACGCATGGGATGCTGCGGTCAGAGCCTGGGAGCATGATGGCGCACGGTTATTTTTGATTCCGCAGGGATCAATAAGTCTTAACTATGCAGCGGGAACTCTGGGGACGCTCCCTCGCAACTTCTTCCGTGCACCATATGGCCGATTGTTAAATCTATCGGCGGCAAAAGTCACTCATTTCGGAGAATCGAGTAGCCTTGAGTTGCGGATGGACATGTTCAACGTCACGCGAGAAGTTCTGCACCGGCTGGGCAGCGCCACGAATTACACGCAGGCAAATGCACTAACTAGCCCACTGCTGGGAAGCAGTTTACCGCGCAGTGCTTTCTTCGCTCCCCACACTATTCAGCTTGGTGTGAGATTCACGTTTTGATCTGCCGCTGCGTCAGCCCAGGACTTTTCTTCTTGACGTCCGCTAGGCTTGGCAGTCGGGTCTTGGCCGGCATCTCGTCCTCCACCAATGGGGTGGTTCGTAGAGTTGCCATTTCGAAACGAACGATACAAGTTCACTTTCATAATAGTTGGTCCGAGTAAGAAATTGTGTTAACCGCAGGATTCAGCAAAGTCTGCATTTCGCCACCAGTGGGCGCACCGCTAGCTGGTTTTGCCGCTCGCGAAGGAGTCTCGCAGGGCATCCATGATGATCTCTTTGCGCGTGCGGTCGTTTTAGTAAATCAGGAAACGGCCGTCGCACTAGTGAGTGTCGACCTGCTCGCATTATCGAGCGACTTTATCAAGCGTGTCCGCAAGAACATTCAACAGGCGATCGGTATTTCTGCTGAAGCGGTAATGATCGCTTCCACACACACTCACGCAGGCCCTGTTACCATCACCACCTTCTTCAATCCTGATGAGAGTTTGGATTCGTCTTACATGGACTCGCTCGCGCAGAATATCGAGGAAGCTGTGGCAACTGCATGGGCCAATCGTTTTACTGCGAAGGTTGGTGTTGGAGTGGGTCACGTTGATGGAGTTGGGGTCAATCGTCGCAGTCCAGACCAGCGTCCGGTGGACGAAGAAGTCGGTATTATTAAGATTGACGACTCAACTGGACGCACGCGTGGGGTGGTCATCAATTATTCATGCCACCCGACCGTGCTGGGTCCTAACAATTTACTCGTGACGGGAGACTTCCCGAACTTCTCCATTGAACAAATCGAGAAAAGTATTGGCGCGGATGGCATTGCGATGTTCGTCAATGGCACCCAGGGAAATATCAGCATGGGCCATTCTTCCGAGTTGAGTGCAATTGGTGTGATTACTCCCGGCCGAACATTTGAACGAGCGGCAGAACTCGGTCATTTGCTTGCCGATGCAACACTCGCCGAGTTGCCGTCGGTGATCACAGATGGCTCACGATCTATTGCCTCGATCAGCATGCCGGTCAATCTTCCCCTCAAGAAATTTCCTTCGATTGAAGAGACAACGAAAACCTTAAGGGATGCTGACGATCACTTGGCGAGACTCTCAGCGAACGGCACTACGTCCGAAGAACTCATGAAGGCTAAAACGCAACGGCTGTATGCGTCGATTACCAACTTTTACGCACGCGAGACGAAAAGCTTGCCTGACGGACATCTGCCTATCGAACTCCAGGGAGTTCGAATCGGAGACGCCGTGTTTATAGCCGTACCAGCGGAGGTTTTTGTTGAGATTGGACTGAAGGTCAAACAAGAGACGCCGCACAGGGTGTTTATTGTGGGGCTTGCAAACGGTTACATCGGTTATTTGCCCACGAGCGAGGCCCACAGTGTTGGTGGTTACGAGGTGGTCTCGTCCAAATGTCGGCCTGAGGCAGCTGATGTTTTGGTTAGAAGTGTAGTTGATCTCACCGGACAACTGTTCCGCGACGGTGCCTCCTGATTCTAATCTCGGAGTTATTTCTTGATGGCGGATAAGGTTCGAATAGGAGTTATCGGTCTTGGCATCATGGGTGAGCAGTATGTGCGCATCTATAACGCGCATCCCTTAGCCACTGTAACCGCCATCTGCACACGCAAACGCGAACGGCTCGATCAAATCGGAGAGAAGTATCAGATTCAAAACCGATTCACCGACTATAACGAATTGGTGACGCAGGGAAATGTTGACGCCGTTTGCGTTGCCACTCCAGATTTTGCTCACTACTTACCAGTCAAAGCTGCACTCAATGCCAACAAGCATGTCCTTTGCGAAAAGCCGTTCACGACAGAGCTATCCGAGGCTGATGAGATACTCGCGCTAAGTCGCACCCGTCCGAATCAGGTGTTACAAGTCGCATTTAATCACCGCTGGCTCGCTTCGTATCATCACGGATTCTCGGCTATTCAAAAAGGATCGATTGGGAGGCCACTCGCGGGCTATGCCCGAAAGAACGACACGATCTTCGTTTCGACTGAGATGATCAACTGGGCCAGTCGTTCGACGCCGATTCATTTTCTTGGCGCTCATGACATCGATCTGATGCGTTGGTTCTTTGGGAGTGAGCCGATTGAAGCACGAGCATACGGTGTGAAGGAGGTACTGGTTCAGCGAGGCATCGATACTTACGACCTGATCCAGGCACAAATAAGATTTGACAGCGGTGCGATTGCGACGGTCGAGTCTGCATGGATCTACCCGAATACTTTCCCGACAATTGTTGATTCGTTTGTCGAGGTTGTTGGCTCAGAAGGTCATCTTCACTTCGATCGCAAACGAGAGTCGATCGAGATGAGTACGGCGGAGCAGTTTTCGTATCCTAAGACCTTTCTGACGCACGAGATATTTGGAAAGCTTCGTGGGGCTTTTGTCGAGTGTCTTTCAGACTTTCTCGACTCAATAATCAACAAGACCGAACCGCAGGTGACTGCCTTTGACGGTCGCCAGGTTACAGCAGCTCTCGATGCAATCACTCGTTCATTGGAATCCGGTAGCAGCGAAAAGGTTACTCCGGCAACGATGCAGCAGAAGCACTGACCGTAACTGTCAATAATGTATTTAGCGGCGGTAACGCCAAAGGAAGTCTTTCCCCAGAGAAAAGCTTGAATTGTTTGTTCGCTACCAGGCGTAGCGCTGCGTGAGCACTGTTTTTTTGCGAAGGACATGCAAACAGGACTGCACACCGCTGATCACATCATCATCGTGGGCTATTTTTCTCTGCTCACGTTGATTGGGATCTACTTCTGGAAGCGGATGAAACATGTGCGGGACTTCTTCACTGGGGGCAACGCAATTCCGTGGTGGTTAGCTGGTGTCTCTTTCTATCTCACCGGCTTCAGCGCGTTCACCTTTGTTGCTTATTCCGAGATGGCCTATCGTTTTGGCTTTGTCGCTGTCACTCTGGCCTGGAGTTCGGCGGTGGGAATGGTGGTGGGCACTCTTTTACTCGCGGCGCGCTGGCGACGTGCTCGCATCATGAGTCCGATTGAGTTTCTCGAAACTCGTTACAGCCCTGCTATTCGTCAGGTGCTAGCTTGGGCGGGACTGCCACTAAAGATCATTGACGATGGCTTGAAGATCTACGCAACAGGAGTTTTTGTCTCGGTTGGACTTGGCTATGACCTGAAGACGAGCATCCTGGTTAGCGGATTGGTGATGTTGCTCTACACGTTCATGGGTGGCTTGTGGGCGGTTGTAGTAACCGACTTCATACAGTTCATCATTCTCACGTTGGGAGTGCTCGTCCTCTTTCCTCTCGTCTTTTCACATGTGAGTTCGATCGACTTTTTTACCGCCGGAGCCCCTGGAGGGTTTCTACTTCCGATCAGCGCACCATTTTCGCCAATTTACGTACTGGCGTTTTACCTACTGATCATGCTCAGCTACAACGGTAACTGGGCGTTCGCGCAAAAGTTCTACAGTGTGCGTGATGAACGCGCTGCCCGAAAAGCTGGAATGCTGGCGGTCGCCTTAAAAATACTAGGGCCACCCCTTTTCATACTTCCGGCGATGGCAGCGCGAAGTCTAATGCCGGAACTTCTTCAACCACCAAACTCGCCTCAATACACGTATGCCGCCCTGTCGTTGAAGTTTCTTCCCGCTGGCCTCATGGGGTTGATGATCGCAGCGATGTTCTCAGCAACAATGTCGACGCTTAGTGGTGACTACAACGTCATGGCGAGTGTCATCACCGAAGATATCTATCGACGACTCTTTGATAAGGAAGCGAGTCAACGTCGCCTCATCATTGTGGGTCGTCTGGCGACGCTGACGGTCGGAGCTCTCACCATACTCATCGGCACCACTTTGATTGCGTCAGCTCGAAAAGGTTTGTTTGAGGTGATGGTCACCGTCTTTGGTCTCTTTG
>DATJKB010000077.1:0-7483 GCA_035491875.1 Pyrinomonadaceae bacterium
GTCAGGCCCAGGCTGCGAACGACTTGCTTATGCTTCTTTGGCGTCGCGATGAAGCTTCTATAGTACTGAATTCGTATCGTCGACGACTGAGTTTCCTGTTTTTTTCTACTTCGCTTTTCCGCCATAACACCTCGTTCGAGATCCGGATTACATCTCCTCAACTTGCTTGCCACGCAAACGCGCCAGCTCCATCGGATCCTTCATTCGTAACAGAGCATCGAACGTCGCGCGCACAACGTTGTGTGGATTGGTTGAGCCCAGCACCTTTGTACGAACATCACGCACGCCGACTGCCTGCATGACCGCTCTCACAGCGCCGCCGGCAATTACTCCCGTACCTTCAGAAGCAGGTTTCACTAACACTCGACCCGCGCCATATTCACCAATCAGCTGATGCGGCAGAGTGTTATTAATGAGCGGAACTCGAATCAGGTTCTTCTTAGCCGACTCGATGCCTTTCTTAATCGCCAGTGGCACTTCCCGCGCTTTGCCGGTTCCAAAACCGACATGACCGCCCTCGTCACCGACGACAACAAGAGCTGCAAACGAGAGGTTCTTACCGCCCTTAACAACTTTGGTGACGCGGTTGATGGAGATTACCTGGTCCTTCAGATCCAATCCCTGTGCGGGAATACGTTGTTTCGGTTGTCTCATAACTATTCTTTACTTTTCTTCGGAGCCTTTTTCTTTTCCGGCTTTGCTTCTGTTTCAGGCGCGGGCTGCTCGGCTGCCTCTGGTTCCACGGCCTCACCTTTATTAAGACCAGCGGCACGAGCGGCCTCGGTCAATGCCCGGACTCTGCCATGATAGAGATATCCGCCGCGATCGAATACAACCTGCGCGATCCCTTTCGAAAGGGCTCGTTCCGCTATCGTTGTTCCTATACGACGCGCAGCTTCCACATTTCCACCGGATTTCCCCTTCAGATCCTTTTCGGTGGTAGCGGCTGACACCAGTGTCTGACCGTTTCGATCATCGATCACTTGAGCGTAGATGTGATTAACGCTGCGGTAGATTGCGAGTCGAGGACGTTCACTGCTGCCTCTAACTTTGCGGCGAATCCTTTCATGAATCGCCGTGCGAATTTCTGCTCTGTTAGTGTTTGCCATCTCTTTTATTTTTGATTTTCGATTTTAGATTGTTGATTGTGTCAATCAATCTGCAATCGTCAATCAACAATCTAAAATGTTTTATTTCCCTGTCTTGCCCGGTTTCAACTTAATAGGCACACCAGCGTAACGCACCCCTTTGCCCTTGTACGCGTCGGGCTTTCGCAGTTTGTGCATCTCAGCCGCAACCTGTCCCAGTTTCTGCTTATCAATGCTCGTAAGCGTTACCGTGGTCTGATACTGCTGAATGCTTCCTTTAGTTGTCAGACGCTCAGCCTTGGCATCAACCTCTGCCGGCAGCGGAAACTCAATGGGATGCGAGTAGCCAAGAGAGAAGACAATCTTCTTCCCTTGAACGTCAGCTTTATAACCAACGCCGACGACGTCCATCTGCCGACTGAACCCTTCAGTCACGCCGATGATCGCATTGTTTGCGAGGGCGCGGGCCAGTCCGTGCAAGGCGGCCTGTTCGCTGGAGCTTCTTTCAGCGCGAAGCTCGTCGCCATCAAGTTTGAAACTGATACCGTCGGGAATGGGAGTCTTCAAAGTTCCTTTCGGACCTTTGACCTCAAGTTCCTGCTCCCGCACCGTAACGCTAACGCCCTTAGGCAACGTGATCGCTTTTTTTCCAATACGCGACATATGTTTATTTCCGATTGTTGATTGCCGATTGCCGATTTGAAGAACCATCGGCGCCAATGCCAATCAAAAATCGGCAATTGGCAAATCGGCAATGTCAGTAGATCTGAGCCAACAGTTCACCGCCGACGTTTTCACGGCGCGCGGTCTTTCCGCTCATCAAACCTTTCGAGGTCGAAACGATATTGATGCCGTATCCACCAAGCACTTTCGGGATTTCACTCGATCCGACGTAAACGCGTCGGCCGGGAGTTGAAACCCGCTGCAGGTGCGTGATTGAGGAGGTGCCGCGAGCATCGTAACGCAGGAAGATGCGAATCGTGCGCTTCAGGCCTTCGCCCTTGATCACGAAGTTATTTATATAGCCCTCTTCCTTCAGAATGCGGGCGATCTCCAGTTTCAGCTTCGAGGCCGGAATATCTACGCGCGAATGCTTCGCAGTAATGGCGTTGCGAATTCGCGTTAACATATCGGCGATAGGATCTGTCATCTAATTACTCCAATGAGGTACCGGGTATCAGGTGTCGGGATTCGGACCATTACTGGCACCTGAGACCCGATACCTATCACCCGTCGTTTACCAGCTCGACTTAACTACTCCAGGAATCTGTCCCTGCAGTGCCAATTCTCGAAAGCAGATGCGACACAGATTGAATCTGCGCAAGTAGGCCCGGGGCCTGCCGCAACGTTTGCAACGCGTGTAAGCGCGCACACTGAATTTCGGACGTCGCCCAGCTTTCGCTATCAATGATTTCTTTGCCATATTCGTTAATCGTGAATCGTTAATCGTGAATCGATATCAATCGCGAATCGATTTACGATTCACAATTGACGATTCACTAATTCCTAAACGGCATTCCCAATGCCTTCAATAGGGCTCTTGCCTGTTCATCGTTCTTCGCAGTCGTAACGATCGAGATATTCATGCCGCGCAGTTTGTCGACCTTGTTGAAATCGATCTCGGGGAAAATGAGTTGCTCGCGAACACCAATGGTGTAATTTCCTCGGCCATCAAACGCTTTCGGCGAAACACCGCGGAAATCTCTAACGCGCGGCAACGCCACCGACACGAGCCGGTCGAGAAATTCATACATGCGATCACCGCGCAGAGTGACCATCACCCCAATTGGCATTCCCTGGCGAAGCTTGAAAGACGCGATCGACTTCTTCGCCTTTGTGATCACGGGCTTCTGTCCGGCGATCGAGCGCAACTCTTCAACCGCCGTATCGAGAATCTTTGAATTCGCGATCGCCTCTCCCATTCCCATGTTCAGCACGATCTTCTCGACGCGCGGAACTGCCATCGGATTGCGAATGCCAAAGTCTTTCGCAATCTGTGGTGCGACTTCCTTCTGATAACGGGTTCTTAACCTTGCAGCCATCTCAACCTCAGTAAATAGTGAGTCGTAAATGGTGAAGCGTGCGTGAACGGAACCGACTTACGATTCACCATTCACTATTCACGATTCACTTTTCCAGCGAGTGTCCGCTCGTAGCAGCCAAGCGCGTCTTTGTACCATCAGCTTCAACACTGTATTTAACGCGCGTCGGCTTACCTGACTGCGGATCAATCAATTGCACATTCGAAAGATTAATAAACGCTTCTTTATCGACGATGCCTCCGCCGCGATTTGCCTGCGGGTTCGCCTTCTGGTGCCGCTTGATCACGCCGATGCCTTCGACTTTGACCTTACCTTTTGCAGGCGCCACTTCAAGTACGCGTCCGCGCCGGCCTTTGTCGCGCCCGGCAATCACGACCACCTGATCATTTTTCCTTATTTTCGAGCGCTTAGTCCCTGCCATAGCTTTCAAATTACCTCCGGTGCAAGCGAAACGATCTTCATAAAGTTTTTGTCTCGCAGTTCACGCGCTACGGGACCAAACACGCGAGTTCCGATAGGCGTACCATCTTCCTTAATCAACACGGCAGCGTTCTGATCAAACCTGACGTAAGTTCCGTCGGCCCGCCGGACTTCTTTGCGCGTTCTTACAATCACTGCATCCTGGACAGTGCCCTTCTTTATCGTCCCGTCCGGCGAAGCTTCTTTCACGGTCACCTTAATGCGATCACCCAGACTCGCAATTTTTCCGGTCGACCCGCCGATCGGCATGATCATCTCGACGCGACGAGCTCCTGAATTGTCGGCAACCTCCAAAGAGGTTTGCATTTGAATCACTGTCGTTACCTCCGCGGCCCGGTCTCTGGATTATCGGCAAAGAGGAAGCGCAAAGAGCAAAAGATTGTCTTGGCACTTGGCCCTGCGCTCTTACCTCTTAGCCCGAAAAACCAAAGACCCCTCCGAGTCTATTTCGCTGCTTTCTGCACTATCTCAACAACACGCCAACGCTTACGCGCAGACAACGGTCGCGTCTCCACAATTCGCACTTTGTCGCCTACTGTTGCGCCCATTTCATCATGCGCCATGAACTTTGAAGTTCGCCGAACATAACGACGGTACTTGGGGTGACGTACAAGCCGATCGACCCGGACCACAACCGTCTTCTGCATTTTGTCGGACGACACAGTGCCAACTTTTTGCGACCGATGCGCGCGACTGGTCGCGGCAGCCGCGTTCGCGGTTTTGCTGATATTCTCTTCGTTCTCTGCCATTCTCTTTACTCTTCCGCGGTGATTAGTCACCGCGTTGATTGCTAACTTTGGGTTTGCGTGATCCGCTGACGCGTCAACGTTTCGATTCGCGCGAGCGATTTTTTCTCTTGCCGGATACGCTTCACGGCATCAACTTCTCCGAGTGCCAACTTAAACTTCAGCCGGAAAAGCGATTCGCGCAGGCGCGCAGCCTCAGCACGCAACTCGTCTTCGGGCAGATCACGGTATTTATCCAACTCTTCGCGTTTCTTCATTACTAGATCGCGCCTCCTTCTTGATCGGCGCGGGTCACAAACTTGGTTCTGATCGGAAGCTTTTGTGCCGCCAGCCGCATCGCATCGCGCGCGGTATTTTCGTCGACGCCCTCAATCTCATAGAGGATGCGACCGGGTTTCACTACTGCCACCCAATACTCAGGCGCGCCCTTTCCTTTGCCCATACGAGTTTCCGCCGGCTTCTTCGTGACGGGCTTATCGGGGAACATGCGAATCCAAATCTTGCCGCCGCGTTTGATGTGCCGGGTCATCGCGATTCGAGCCGCTTCAATCTGGCGATCGGTAATCCATGCCGGCTCCAGGCATTTCAGACCATACTCACCGAAACTGATCTCGCTGCCGCGTGTGGCGACGCCAGTCATGCGTCCTCGCATCTGTTTCCGGTGCTTAACTTTTTTCGGCATCAACATAAGTAATCACCCAATTTCGGATTTGCGATTTCGGATTTCGGATTTCGTGTTGCTTTCGTTGACCTCGGATTTATGCGTCACTTGTGCCGTCGCGAAATCCGAAATCCGAAATCCCAAATCCGAAATTCCTATCCGTTCTCTCCCCTCGGTCTCCGTCCATCAGATCCGGCTGCTTCACGTTCTCGGCGAGTGCGCGGTCGGCGCTCTCGTTCACCGGTACGTGTTTCGTTGATCGGATCGGAACCGGTTCCACGAGCCATTGCAGCTTTCGGATCCAGGATTTCACCTCGATAAATCCAAACCTTCACACCGATTTGGCCGAACGTCGTCCGCGCTTCTGCCAAACCGTAATCGATGTCGGCGCGCAAAGTGTGCAAAGGCAGTCGTCCTTGAAGATGCCACTCACTCCGAGCGATTTCGGCACCATTCAAGCGGCCGCTCACTTTGACTTTGATTCCCTGCGCACCAAATCTCAAAGACTCTTCAACGGCCTTTCGCATCGCGCGGCGAAACGCAATCCGCTTTTCCAGCTGCGCCGCAATCTTCTCGGCCTGCAGTTGAGCATTCAATTCAGGCTTGTGTATTTCCTGTATCGATACCAGCACTTCGCGTCCGGTTTTCGAAGATAGATCGCTCTTCAGTTTGTCGATCTCAGCACCCTTACGACCGATGATGATTCCGGGTCGCGAGGTGTAGATGATGATCTTCAAACGGTTCGCGGCTCGTTCGATATCCACGTGCGATACGCCCGCGCCGGCAAAGCGCTGTTTCAGATCGCGCTTGAGCCTGAGATCTTCGAGCAGGAACTCGCCAAACTGTCGCTTCGCAAACCAGTGCGAATGCCAGTCTTTGTTGTAGCCCAGGCGAAATCCGTAAGGATGAACTTTTTGACCCACAATCTTCTCCGTTTTTGAAGTCTCAGATTTCAAATCTCAATGCTGAGATTTGAGACTTATTCTTCTTTCTTAGTCGTCTTCTTCTTCGACGCTTTCTTCGCTGCCGGCTTCTCTACGGCTTTGGTTTCGGTCTTCGTAGCCTTCGCCGAAGTCTCTGCTTTATGAGCAGCTTTGGAAGCCGCTTTCTTCGCACGCGGAGCCGCCGCCGCTCCCCCTCGTTTCCGTCCTTTACTCTCCGCAAGCTTCGCCGGCTTTGCTTCCACCGGTTCTACTGCAACGCCTTTGACCTTAGGCTGTGGCTTCGCGTCGTTGCTTAATTTGATCGTGACGTGACAGAAATGTCTCTGTTCACGATAAGCGCGACCCTGCGGCGCCGGTCTCACACGGCGGCGATTCTTTGTCGGTCCACGATCGACATACGCCGCGAGCACCCAAAGATCGTCAGGATCGATCGCCACGTTCGCCTTTTCTGCCGCTTCGTTTGCATTGGCAATCGCAGAACGAACACATTTCTCGATGTGGTTCGCCGCGCGTTTTTTTGTGAAGCGCAGAATTGCCAGCGCCTGGTTCACATCTTTGCCGCGAATCATGTCTACGACAAGCCGCGCCTTTTGCGCCGACCCTCGTAAGTACTTTGCACTCGCTATTGCTTCCATCCTGCCCTCGTCAATCGTTAATCGTTATTTTCAAATGCGTCCGTGCTACTTAGCAGGCGGCGGCGCTGCCGCGGCAACCTTCGTCGCCTTTTCTACTTTGGTGCCCGAGTGACCTTTGAAGGTTCGTGTCGGAGCGAACTCGCCGAGCTTATGGCCCACCATGTTTTCAGTCACGTAGATTGGCAAGTGTCGTTTGCCGTTGTGCACACCAAACGTCAGACCAACCATGTCTGGCGTGATCGTCGATCGGCGCGACCAGGTCTTGATTACCGGTGGTCGCTGGCCGCCGGAGCGCGCCCGCTCAACAGCCTTCGTAATGCCTTTATCGATGTACGGTCCTTTTTTAACTGAACGAGCCATATGTCTCCATTCCGCGAATCAATAGGACCTATATGACCTATAGGACCTATGCGTGTTACTTCGTCCTTCGATCCTTCAAGATCATCTTCTGTGTGCGCTTGTTGCTGCGCGTCTTGTATCCACGTGTCGGCTGGCCCCACGGAGTTACCGGATTGCGGCCGCCCGAAGTCTTACCTTCACCACCGCCATGCGGATGGTCCACTGGATTCATCGCCACGCCGCGCACGTGTGGTCTTATCCCTTTCCAACGCGAACGACCAGCTTTACCAAACGAAACGTTTTCATGCTCGATGTTTCCAACCTGGCCCACCGTCGCCTTGCAAACCAGCGGCACGCGCCGCACTTCACCTGAAGGCATACGCAACTGAGCGTAATCCCCTTCCTTGGCTACCAACTGCGCAAAGGTTCCGGCCGAACGGGCCATCTGGCCGCCTTTGCCCGGACGCAACTCAATATTGTGAATCTGAGTTCCGAGCGGGATGTTGATCAGCGGCAGAGTGTTTCCAGGGAGAATGTCTGCATCCGCG
>DATJKB010000078.1:0-3251 GCA_035491875.1 Pyrinomonadaceae bacterium
AGACAGCCGCCGCGCGAGTAACCGGCGATGGCTTGTCCCAGCGAGCCGCAGACACCCGCGATGAGAAGAAGTAGGAGTACATCTATTAAAGTCATAGTCTGTCCTCGAAGTTGGTCAACTGTTTAGTCAATAGAATTTATCCTGAACGATGAAAACGCTCAATGAATGTCCGATACGCTTTAGCTTGTCGTCAACGTACCCTACTCTCAACCCGGTAAGAACTAAAGACTCCTCAGCGCAATAATGGATGGGAAGATTAGTGGAATTATTGCGGGAAAGAACCAGTGTCCGCAGATTTCGACTTTGGGAGTTGAGTGTAGGGAACGTTGGCGACAAGGTGAAGTGAAGTGTATCGGACATTCTTGAGCCTCTTAGTGCGTTGACTGATCTCGCTACTCATAGTCCTTTCTTGCTTATCCACTCCCGAACAACTTCCTTCACGTCCTTCTTATTTCCGTCCACTTCATAATTGAGCTGCCGCATCTCGTTCGTCGAAATCGAGCCCGAGAGTTGCTGCAAGACTTCCGCTAGTACAGGCACGCGCGTCAATGAATCCTGACGCACCAAATACACCGCTTCATAAGGCGGAAAGTAATGACGGTCATCCTGCAACTGAAAAAGATCCAGCGTCGCAATGCGACCTTCCGTTGAATTGCCCGCAATGAGATCAACCTGATTCGACGATAGCGCGATGTAAGTCAACGATAAATCCATCTCGCGCACTTCTGCGAATCTCAAATCGTACGCTTTCGCTAGACCGGGATAACCGTCTGCACGCGATTTGAAGTCTTGCCCGAAACCGGCGCGCCAATGAACTGACTGTGCCACAGCGTCGGAAATAGTCTTCAGGTTCAAGCGACGCGCGTCAGCGCCACGAATAAGGATCGCAAAGGTATTCTCAAATCCGAGGGGATCCGTCACAGCAATCTGAAATTTTTCTCCGTATTCCCGCTTTACTTGATCGTAAACCGCTCGAGGGTCGCTGATCGGTACGTGGTGCAAAATCGCGGTGTAAGAGGTGCCGGTGTACTCGGGATACAAATCCATCCTTCTTGCCAACATCGCCTCGTGTGGTAGATTCCCCCCTAACTCAAACTGTCGTTCGACCGAAACACCACGCGCCTCCAACATCTGTGCGACGATTTCCGCGAGCAGAACCGACTCAGTGAAATCTTTCGAACCCACGACAACGTGGCCTTCAGTGGCTGCTGATTGGGCGCCCTTTCTCGAGTTGGACCACGCCAGGGCCAACCCGCCAACCACAGCCAGTGATACGAACACCAGGATCAGCTTCTGCGCAGCACTGAGGCGTGGGGCGTTGGCTTTGAAAGTGAATCTCTGCTCCACCAGCCCCAGCAGAAAGTCGGCAATCAAAGCAAGCAATGCTGCCGCTATTGCTCCGGCCAGCAAAAGGTGGTTGTCGTATTGACGCAGCCCACGAAAGATGTAGACGCCCAATCCACCAGCACCAACAGCCGCCGCTATTGTTGTCACGCCGACAGCAATCACAGTCGCGACTCGAATGCCTGTAACGATGACACCCATCGCGAGTGGCAATTCCACTTGCCGAAGAATCTGACCGCCAGTCATGCCCATCGCGACGGCGGCTTCTCTTATGTTTGGATCAACGCCGACAATCCCAGTGACTGTGTTTCGAATGATCGGCAGCAGGGAATAGAGAACAAGTGCGACGAGAGCTGTTCGCGCACCGATGCCACCAATGAACGGCAAAGGAATCAGGAAACCAAACAGCGCGAGGCTTGGAACTGTTTGCATGATGTTTGCGATGCCCAGCACTGGCGCGCGCAATGAACGACGCCGCGTGAGCAGAATCCCCGTGGGCACACCAATCGCGACAGCGATAACTATCGCGATCAGCACGAGTACGACATGCTGCCTCGTGAGGTCCAACAACTCTGGCCAATTCTGTTTTAGGAAATGCCAGAAGCTCATAATAGTGTCGTTGTCTCCCTGACGAAGCTTCTTGCTGAGAACGACTCAATTCTCTGCGTTACCTCGGCGTTCTCTGCGTCTCGGCGGTTTTCCTGGGCTTCTCCGCATCATCAAGAAACGGGGTTTAAGTACCATAGCGCCGATAAACCTGCTTTGTTGAGAGTCTCGGATGGTCCAAGAAAACCGCCGAGACGCAGAGAACGCCGAGGTAACGCAGAGAGTTGAGTTTCAACAAAACCTCTTCATCTCAGGTTAGGTCACGGTGTCCGAAACTTTTAGTGTTTCAAGATAGGCTTGTGCCCGGGCGTTATCTGAGTGCACAAAACTCTCAGGAGTATCCAATAACTCCAATTTCCCTGCGTGCATCAACCCGATGCGGTTGCCTAATAGCAATGCTTCACGTACATCGTGAGTGACAAGGATTGCAGTCTTGCCCAAATTCCGCGCCAGCTCGGCAAACTCGCGCTGCAAACTTGCGCGTGTCAAGGGATCGAGGGCCCCGAAAGGCTCATCTAGCAACAGCAACGATGGATCAGCGGCCAGTGCGCGAGCTACACCCACGCGTTGTCGTTGACCGCCCGACAATTCCGATGGATATCGACTCGCAAACTGCTTTGGATTCAAACCAACCAGTTGCAGGAGCTCGCGAGCTCTTTCATTTGTGCGTGGCTCATCCCAACCAGACAGTCGCGGCACAAGTCCCACATTGCGTTCGATCGTGAAGTGTGGAAAGAGGCCGCCCTCCTGGATGACGTAACCAATTCGCCGTCGCAAAGCGATCGGATCCCAGTCAGTTGTCGCTTTATCCTCGACTAGTACCTCGCCGTTTGATGGTTCCAAAAGTCGGTTGACGAGTTTCAGCGTTGTCGTTTTTCCGCAGCCGGATTCGCCGAGCAAAACGACAATCTCACCTTCATCCACAGCGAGATTGAGATTGGAAAGGATGTTCGTGGGGCCGACGCTGTAACTGACGTCACGAAACTCGACCAGGTGCATAAATTCCAACTTTCGCTGAATAATGCAAGGTGCGGAAGATCAGTGCTCAAGCTTCACCGAAACAACTCAAGCTTAGCCAAATGCAGGTGAGGAAGGGCGGTTTACCCCCGCTCCATGTGCACAACACTCAAGCTCCCAGAAACTGCCCAACCGAATGTCCGATATGCTTCAGGAACCTCTGATCAAGTGGGTATTCAGTACCGTCCGCGGTAGCGGATGGCCACGAGTCAACGTCATGAGCATACAGGTGCTACTAATATCGTCGCTTGAGTGGTGGCCATCCGCTACCGCGGACGGTACTG
>DATJKB010000079.1:0-6362 GCA_035491875.1 Pyrinomonadaceae bacterium
ATTATCTCCACCTTCAGTCACCAGGTACTCAGCATCTTTGAATAGCTCCGCTTTGTTTTTAATCATCCAAAGCGCGCCTTCGTTATTCACTTCCTCATCAGCCGTGGCCAGAAAGATCACGTCGCGCGATAAAGCGCCAGCTTCTTTTTTCAGAAGGATCATCGCCATCAGGTGGAGCAGGCCCTCGCCTTTCATGTCGAGTGCGCCTCGACCGTAAACATAACCGCCCTTTATTTCGCCGGAAAACGGGTCGACTTCCCAGGCAGAAGGATCGGCAGTAACCACATCGGAATGGCTCGCAAGGATGATCGGACGCTTACTGCCGTTGCCTTTAATGCGCGCGATGATATTTGCGCGCCCGGGCTTGTATTCGAAGATCTCGTTTTGAATGCCATGTTCATCGAAGACTGCTTTGAGAAACTTCGCGGCTGCTATTTCGTTTCCAGGAGGATTGGACGTGTTGACCTGTAGATATTGCTGCATCAACTTTACAGACAGGTCCTGGTAACGCTGCCAATCGATATTATCGCGCGGCGGCTGAGCGTTCACGGACGTTGCAAAAAAAAGAATGATCGCGATGAATAGAAATGCCGGTGTGTGTTTTTTCAGGTTCATTCTGGGCTCGGTTATTTGAACTCAACTTCAGCAACTAGCGGAATGTGATCGGAGGCGAGGGTATCAACCACCCACGCTTTCTTCACCTTTAAACCATCTGACTTTCGAACAAAAGCGTAGTCAATTCTCTTTGTCGGCTTGTCTGCCGGATAACTGAGGCCGTTGGTAGTTTGACGGCTCTGTAACCATGCATCATCGAACTGATTAAGCATCAACTGGTAAGTCGTGCCGCTTGGCTCGTCATTAAAATCTCCAACGATGATGAGCGGACCTTTAACGTCGCGAAGAAACTCGAGCATCTGTTCAGCTTCAAACAGACGTCCATCTTGATACTGGTAATCAAGATGCGTCGTAACGAAGTTGACAGTCTTGCCGTCGATCTTCACCTCAACGCGGATCATGCCGCGACGTTCGGCTTCTCGCTTGTTCTGATACATGCGGTGATCGATGCGGCCAATGGAAAAGCGCGACAGAATTGCAACTCCATATTTGCCACCTTGATAGTCGAGATTAGGGGCAAATGCATACTCCATCCGCGTTAGTTGTGCGAGTTCGACGATCTCATCCTTCCGCTGTGTTCGTTCCACGCCGCGATCAACTTCCTGAAGTCCAACCAGGTCAGGCCGCTCTTTATTGATGACTTCAGCGATGCGTTCTAGGTCAAGCTTCTTATCCATGCCGACGCCAACGTGGATGTTGTAGGTCATGACGCGGATTTTGCGCTTAGCTAATGCCGGTGTCCCACTCGACAGAACTACCAAACACGCGAGCAGTAGCAGGATAAAACGACGACCTTGTTGAAAAGGACCAACCATTAGATGAAAGTCTCGAGGACCCTGAGGGATTCACCGGGCCTCGTCAGCCATCAGTTCAGAACAGGAGCGAAGCGACTGCTTTATTGGCAGACGGTCTGCAGGCAATTAGGCAATTAGGCAATCGCTTCGCTCCTGTTCTGAACTAATCTTCGAACTCACGTTAATAACATTTACAACTAGCCAAAAGTTTGCGGCGCATCATAACATGTCGCGAACTTCTGAATCTGGAATCTCAAACTGAGAATGGATCTCTTCCCCTGGATCGTGATGCTGTGTGCTGCGTTTGCAGCAGGAGCCATCAATTCAATCGCCGGCGGTGGCACTCTCCTCACCTTTCCCGTGCTGATCTGGCTCGGACTTGATCCTAAGGTCGCCAACGCCACAAGTACCGTCGCTCTTTGGCCCGGCCTATTCGGCGGTCTCTATGGTTATCGTAAGGAACTGGAAAACAGTTCGGCCATCCTTATCAGACTTGGTATCACAAGCGTCATCGGCGGCGGCATCGGCGCCTGGCTTCTGATCTGGACGCCATCACCGACTTTTGCGCGCCTGGTACCCTTTCTCATTCTCTTCGCGACAATTCTGTTCATGCTTCAGGGCACAATTAATCACCGGCTCCGGCTAGGATCGCTCGAGACGAACCAAACGAAGCTGTGGTGGACCGGTGCAATCGTGTTTCAGTTTTTCTCCGCGATGTATGGCGGATACTTCGGAGCGGGTAATGGAATCCTGATGCTGGCTGTGATGGGGCTTTTAGGTCTTCACGATTTGCATCGTGCGAATGGGATCAAAAACTTTCTCGGTATCTGCATCAACAGCGTCGCCGTGCTCAGTTTTTCGCTATCACACCTGGTTGTGTGGTCAGACTCACTGGTAATGGCGTGCGCCGCGCTCGCTGGCGGATACTTCGGTGCAAGCATGGCTGTGCGGATCGGTCAGCGTTGGGTGCGAAGAGGAATTGTGGTGATTGGTTTCGTGATCTTCCTGGCGATGATCTGGAAGCTGAGACATTAATGAAGTCCGTACCACTCTCGCAGGAGCGACTGAAAGCACAGGTCAAGGTACAAAAGATCAGCGGTCAACTTCACTGAAACAACTCAAGCCGAGACAAATGCAGGTTGGGAAGGGTGGCTTGCCCCGCTCAATGCCCCTTCAGTTTAACGTTGAGAGTAAGGCAGATTGAGCGGGGGCAAGCCACCCTTCCCAACTTGCATTTATGTGAGCTTGGATTATTTCAGTGAAGATTGAAGACTGATGATCCCGTCCGTTGAAACTTTCTCGTATGAATCCGAAACTGAGCAGTAAATGCAAACTCCCTCGTGAATTTTACACTCGCCCGGATGTGCTAAAGGTTTCTCGCGATCTTCTAGGCAAGCTCCTTGTTGTTCCAACGTCCAATAAAAATCGCGTCTCGGGAATGATCGTAGAAGTTGAAGCCTATCGTGGACCGGAGGATCGCGCCTCACATGCATTTGGTGGCCGTCGCACGAAGCGAACGGAAACGATGTATAAGATAGGCGGCGTCGCTTATGTCTACTTCGTTTACGGCATGTACTACCAATTCAATGTCGTGAGCAATGTAGGAGACATACCGCATGCGATTCTGGTTCGTGCACTAGAGCCGGTTGAAGGAATTGAATTCATGCGCAAGCGCCGGCACACACATCCGGATCACAATCTAACGAATGGGCCGGGCAAACTTTGCATAGCGATGAATATCAATCGTGAGCTTGATGGAGCCGACTTGTTGGGTAATCGGGTGTGGCTTGAGGAGTATGAGAAGATCCCCGCCTCAAGAATCTTTAAAGGACCACGAATTGGAATTGATTACGCCGAAGACTGGGTCGACAAACCCTGGCGATTTTGGATCAAGGATAATTCGTATGTCAGCCGGAGATGAGCCTTCGCTTTCAATAGGAAAGATAATGCAAAATGGCTGACCACGATCTTATTGGTTACATTAAGCTGATCGAGGAATTCTTGGCTAACAACATAAGCCCTTTAACCTTCGAGCAGAAGTATCTCGAGATGTTTAAGAAGGACGAGACTCAATGGCTGGAAACGGAATATGAGGTGCTCAACGGCCTCTTCGGGGATGTTGATGCATTTTGCGCTGACGATAGCTTGCGAGACGCAGATGACCTTAACGAGCAGCAATTGAGAGAGTCGGCTGGAGCAGCACTCCAAGCACTTTCGAGCCTACAGTTTCAAAGGTCACGGACCGAACCTTAACGAACGCCTGCTAAGTTTCTTAAGGCATAAAGCAGTACAGAACGGGAGCGAAGCGACCGATTTCACCGTACCAAACACTCAATGCACGTTGACATCGGTCGCTTCGCTCCCCTTCTCTAGTTGAATGCTCTTTGTGCGATGCCGTTTACTCGCCCTGATCGTAGAGCACGTAGTCAATAGCGGCCATCAAATGCTTTCGCGTGTAAACCCTCCGTCTACTCCCACGATCTGCCCACGGTGATCGACTACTCCGCCAAACACCTCGTTCCCTCATCGTTTTAGTCGCTCCAGCTTTGAGTATGGAGCGGGCCTTCTTCGATCCGCAGTCAGCGGTCACGACTGAATGCACATGATTAGTGCGAGCATTCGCTGCCCAAAGAATCCATTTTCGGGTCTTGCATGTGTCCCAAATGGAGTCTTCGACTACTTTTCTTTGTTTGCGGCTGAGTCGAACGGGCGGACGTTTCATTAAGCTCTTCATATATTGCTCGCGCAGGGGGTTCGGCGGCAGATGAGGAGTGCCGTACCTATTGTGAAACCGGTCAACTGAACCACGCCGATCTCCGTGCAGCCATGTTCCGTAAGTACGGAAGGTTATGAAGCATGCAAGAGCCTTGTGATCATCATTGAACTCTGAGTAAGGCAGAGTCATCGGAGTTTTCCTTTCGTGAGGGTTTCTTTGGGTGAGTC
This sequence comes from Pyrinomonadaceae bacterium, assembly GCA_035491875.1. Taxonomy (GTDB): domain Bacteria; phylum Acidobacteriota; class Blastocatellia; order Pyrinomonadales; family Pyrinomonadaceae; genus PSRF01. The sequence continues at coordinate 4,353 of DATJKB010000079.1, forward strand.
TAGTGCAGTTAAGCCTAAAACGACAACTGCTTTAACGATCACTCAACTAGAGAACGGGAGCGAAGCGACCGATTTCAACCTCGAGCTCGTCCAGGTCAGTTGAAATCGGTCGCTTCGCTCCCGTTCTGTACTTCGGCGCTACTTACAAGCTTTGGCAGACTTCTTTTAAAACCAAAGCTTTCATGTAATTGAATTCAACGATCAATCGTCAATCTAAAATCATCAATCTTTAATGTCCTCAGTCGCTGCCGTAGTGAATCTCCATCTTCCTAATCCGGTAGCCTGAAATAACCAGCACAATGGCTGTCACGAGAATAAGTCCAGGTATGGCAAGCCAGGCAGGGGTGGGTTCTGCTACCACCGCAAATGGACCTTCTGACATGGGAACCGGCATCAGTGACTTGAGATAATGAACCACACTGATCTTCTTCAGTAACGGCGGTAACAGAAAGTTAATCCATTCCCAGCCATATAACACAATCGCTGGAATGATGGGATTGCGCACAAATAGTCCTACTACGGTGAAGAACGCACCATAACCGATGCACGCGAGAATCGTAATGAGTGCATAAGTCACGAGATGCTTTAGTCCTTGTCCTGCCGAAAAGAATCTTACGCTCTCCGAATAGAAGAGCGGCAGGTACAACAACAGCATCGAGATCACGGTCGTTGCAGTAAAAAGCACGATCGAGGTGACAAGCCCCGAGATGTATTTGCCGACAACCAACACTTCGCGTCTAACAGAACTTAGAAAGTAGTAGTGCAAACTCCTGTCGACGAGCTCACCGCGGAACAGATTCATAAAGATCCACGCGCACCCGAAGAAGACAACAGTTTGCAGGATGAGCCCGTTGTACAAGAACGCGTAGGTCATGCTGAGTTGCCGGAAATCCCTGAATTCGTTGCTGTCCGGTTGAAGAATCGCGATCAGCGATAGTGGGAGCAGCGGCAGCAATGCCAGCAGGTAGATCAGAACCGACCTGCGGCTAAAGAAGTTCTTCTGGATCTCCAGCCAGAAGATGGCGTTGATCTGTCTCAGCCAAAGCGAAGGATTCGGTTTGACCGGCGTCACAGGGATGGCTTCAGCGACTGAACTCATTTAGCTGCACTCCAAAATTTTTACGCACTGCCGCCAGTGGTTCCAATCAAATACTGATAGACCGCACTCAGGTCATCATCAACCGGCGCGATCGATTCGACGTTGATCTCGCCCTCGGCGACGACGCGATTCAACAGCAGATAGAATCGATCCGCATCGCGAGTCCTAATGAACAATCCGCGCCGATCATCGTGAAGCCGAACCTCAACGACATGGTCCTGTTCAAACACGTACGCCGCGAGCTTGGAAGGATTGTCGCAGCGGATGAGAATCTGCATCGGATGTTCTTCCATCTCGTCGCGCACGCCGTGAATGTTTCCCTCGGCAACGATGTAGCCGTTGTTCAGCAGCACGACGCGATCTGACATCATGTCGACCTCATGCAGAATGTGCGATGAGATAATCAGGTGAAAACCTTCAGCGGCAAACTTCCGAAACAAAGCAATTGTTTCGGCGCGCACCATCGGATCGAGACCGTTCAAGGGTTCGTCCAGAATTAACACCTTCGGCTCGTGCGCTATGGACTGCGCCAGGCGGATGCGCTGTCGCATGCCTTTGCTGTACGCCGCGACCTTTCGATCACCCGCTTCCAATAGATTCACGTGTGCGAGCGCAACATCGCAGAGTTGTTCAGCACGCTTTTGAGGAAAGCCGTGTACAAGTAAGAACGAAGTAATGAACTCCCTGCCTGTGACTCCACGAGGAAAGGAATCAAACTGAGTGCAGTAACCAAGGGCACGGAACAACTGTTCCGGCTGATCCGTGGGAATACCCAAAACCTTGATACTGCCGCGTGTCGGACGCAGCAGACCGGTCATAAGATTCATTAGTGTCGACTTCCCTGCCCCATTTGGTCCCACCAGGCTTGTAATACCAGGAGCGATCTGGAGGTTGACACGGTTCACTCCGAG
>DATJKB010000080.1:0-7163 GCA_035491875.1 Pyrinomonadaceae bacterium
CCACCACGGTAGATGCAAAAGCCCTCTGAAGCGTGTTGACCAGTAGACTTCTTACTAATCCCCTGCACCATCACTTTGCTCCCTTTTATCTTCATCGCTGACGCCAACGCTGCGTCTTTCCAGTGGACCACTAAGTCGGGAAGAGGATTGCCACGCGCCTCTTCGGCATTTGCGGCAGTTCGGACAACATTGTGCACCAACAACTCTCCTTCTTCAGAAGTAAGCGTTGATAACATCTGGTCCAACTCGTTGCAGAGCTTGTCATACTCATCCAGACGGACAATCCCTTGTCCCTCTCGTCCAATCAGGTTAATTCGGATCCAGCCGTACTGGTCTGTGGGAAGGGCGAATGCTCGAGTCTTCTGCCAATCGTAGGCTGGCAACATGGTTGGAAGTGCCAGCTTGTAAGTCGCGGGGATTGGTGTCACTTGATAATAGAGTTTCCTCAGCAGCGCAGGTGCACGTCGTTTCGTTGCAGCAAACAGCGACATAGTGCGCTTAGACCAGGTTTGTGAGCGCCAGCTTGCAAGTTTTGCAAAACCCCGTTCGCACAGTAGCGGGCCGAGAAATCCCGGAAACCCCAGAGCAGGACGCATTCCGTGAAGCGCAAAAACCATCACTGTCTCTGCACTGCTCGCACTGATCAGTTTTCCAATTTCTTCATCAATCGCACGGTACACATCCTTCAACAACGCCTTTACCGAAGTGACATTGCGTTCCAGTCCATCGTACATAGGATGGTTACCCGCGATCGTGTGCCAAAGCTGATGACTGGCGTGATGAATCTCCGGAAAGACGACCACTGACAACTGCGGATTTGTATTTGAGATTAGACGTCTTGCCAGCGAACCGCGCAGTCGTGCTCCCGTACAGCAGGCACCGGCGAGCGCTTCTAGATTGTTCTTACTATGGGGCGTGGCGGTGAAGAATCGATTTGCCGCGAGGGGATGCATCGGTGATGCTCGAACTAGCGAACGAATTTCGTCAGGACCAGCTCGCAGCCCCGCCGCGGTACAGTCGTGTGCCCACCATTCGCAAACTTCGAAGCCGCTTGTGATGCCGACCGGAGGCGCGAAAGGAACATCGAACACACCAATTGATACACCCTGTTGAGCGAGTGATTGCCAGAACGGAGTTAAGTGACGACCTTCATAACGACCGAGACTCATTGTTTCCGGAAGCCACTTCCATTCACTGTAGATCCCATGAACAGTTGGGTCTTCGCCTGTGAGAAAGGTGGGCCACACAGCTCCGCTGCCAATTGGTGCCGGAGATCGCACAACCAGCCACTGCCCCTCAGCCAACAATGATCTGAGTGCGGGCATCTCGTCGTGCTCGATCATTTGCCGCACCACAGTAGATTCAGCTGCATCAATGCCGACCGCGAGAACGGATGAATTGTTGTTAGCAAGTCTCATCGAACAGGACTATAGATTTGTTATTTGTTTCTCTGCGATTTCTGAATGGCAAATAATAATAACAGGCAGAAACAGTTCCTTGGAGTGCGGCGGTCCGGTGCCGCTCGGTCACCTGGCACGTAGCGCACAAACTCTCGAAATAACAAAGCAGCGCCGAGCCGCCGCGCTTCAGGAAGGAATCTGGACTTCCCAGATCCTTTGTAATATCGTGCAGACGCTTCACAGCCATTTGGATCTTGGACCACAGATCGACAACCCCTGATCGTGACGCAATGAAATATGAGTTTGTACTCGGAAATTCTTCGGAGATCCTTGAATGACGTGCACTTGTGAGCTTCGATGAACGCTATGCGTGGAAGCATCACAATTTTTTGTTAGGACATGGGATAACGCGCAACAGATCGCAGAAAGGTGAGTCGAATGACCCTCAAGTTTATTATCGACGGTTTTGGTTGGTTAAGTTCTGCGGCTGTCGTCACTGCGTACGCACTAATATCGATGAACAAGCTCGATAGTAGATCGAGGATTTATCAGTGGTTGAATGTCATTGGCAGCATCGGGTTAGCTCTTAACACCGCGTACTACAGAGCGTTCCCCTCAACGCTAGTGAATATAGTGTGGTTAGTCATTGCGAGCACCGCCCTAATTCGTATCGGCAGGGGATTTGCGCAACGGTCTTCCACTAGTTAACGGGTCATTTCTGGACTTCCCAGATCCTTTGTAATATCGTGCTGGCGCTTCACAGTAGTTCTCATCTTGGACCACGGATCGAACTGCTCCTGACGATTACAGCCGGAGTCAAAGCCAGAGTCCAACAATGTTTGAGCCTCAAAAATTCTTCCTCGGGGTGATCGATTTCTTTGCGATTATCCTGCCCGGAGCGATTCTCACTTTTCTCATCAAAGATAAACTCGGACCATTCTTACTAAGCAGTCATTATTACAAACTTACCGGCGCTGCCGGCTGGGCTGCGTTCCTGGGTGGCAGTTATTTGCTGGGCCATTTCGTCTTCTTAATCGGCGCCGGGCTGCTCGATGATCTGGCCTATGACCCTCTGCGAAAAGCGAGCTATGGCGAGCAAATAAGCCGGCTGGCGAAGGATATGAGGTTGTCTCCTCTGCCGTTTCGCTGTCTAGCGCGGATCTTCATGGGGAAAGAATCTGATCGCACCGTGAACCTTGCGGTCAGAATAAAAGAGCATTACGTCGGTCCACTTGATGCCACTGAGGCGATAAATGCTTTTCAGTGGAGCAAAGCCAAACTCACGTTCGCGCAGCCGGCTGCGATTGAATCGGTCCACCGCCTTGAAGCCGACTCAAAGTTTTTTCGTAGTTTGGTGATCGTATGCATCATCGTCATGGCGGTTCTCGCTCCATTCAAGCTTGTGGACATGAGGCGTGAACTTGTTTATGTATCGATCACGGTTTTGATACTGGCGTTCTGGAGATATGTAGATCAGCGATTGAAAGCCACTACGCAGGCATATTGGTACGTCCTTACCCTCGAGGGAACACTCGACAGCACCCTTCGCAAGCAACCGGGCGAAATCGATGATCACACTCCGACGCACGCGGGAGGAGTTGTTTTTCGAGGCAAGCCTGGGAAGCTTGAGTACTTACTCGTCCGTGCGCAGTCGAAGGACCAGGAGTGGGTTCTTCCGAAAGGTCATATCGAGGGCGGTGAGGACGTGAAGCGAACCGCCGTTCGCGAAGTGCATGAAGAAGCCGGTGTCTGGGCGCGAGTCAAAGAAAAGCTGGTGATCGCGCCCATTACTGTGGAAGGAAAAACGATCACTGTTCAATTCTATGTCATGCAATCCGCCGATGGGTTGGTAAACCCGGTGGTTTCTCACCTAGCATTTCTGTTGAGCAAAGCCATGTGGTGGTTGGACCGAAAAGATCGCGACAGGCGGGAGCGCAAATGGCTACCTCTCGATGAAGCGGTGAAACTCGCAAAATATACTAACAGTACTGCCTTGCTGAAATTAGCGGATGAAAAAATACCTTCTCTATTCTAAAGCGTGAAGGCTTGCGCAGAACTGTAAAGATCATGATTCCCACACAGCTTCGTTCAGTGGCTCACCCGTTTCTGCGAAGTGTTTGACAATTCGCAAGACTAGATCAATGTCGTACGTTACGTAACGTTCTTCATCCGCGAATCCCTGATCACTGGTCCACAGCGTAACTTCATCCGTGCTCTTGTTGCGGTCAAATAATCGCAGCTGTTCATATTTGCCGGCCGTGAGCCCCAGCCAGTAGACTCCTTCGCCACCCATAACAGTCAGGCAATCAACGGTTGCATCCTCGTCTTCATCCCCAATAAATAACCACACCCAGGGATAACGAAACTTATCCAGCCGGTTTATTGAGGTGACAATCTCGTCCCAGGTTGGAAAGCGAAACTTTTCAAGATGCCAGTCGCTTCCTGTTTCACCGTACACGACGATTGTCAGACATTTGATCGGCATAGTTCCATTTTATCTCGCTTCGTGAAGATCGCGCGCCACCTTGAAAGCGGGCCGGGCCGCCGCACTCCAAGGTGGCGTGTTCATTGTTAAGGAGGTGTCGTATTATTAGCCCGCTCAGATCGCCCAGTCCTTTCATCGTTCAAATATGCATTTCCTCCCCCAACGCGCGACCTACTCGCGGATATCACCTTCGCTGCTGACCCTTGCTGCGATTCTGCTCCTGAGCTATTCCACGCGTGCTTCTGATCACGTTCAGTTCAAAACCTGGAACACAGAAAACGGTCTGCCGCAGAACACTGTCAACGGTATTGCTCAGACGCCGGATGGTTATCTCTGGATAGCAACATTCGATGGTCTGGCGAGGTTTGATGGCGCGCGATTCAAGATCTTCAAAAAATCAAACACGCCCGCATTACCCATGAACCGGATTTCGACGGTGCTTGTCGATGCGCACGGTCGGCTGTGGATCTGGACTGAAGATCCAAACACCCTAGTACTTTACGAACAAGGAAAGTTTCGCGCGTTTGTGAAGGGGATCGATTTTAATGCTGACTTTATCTACAACTGTTTCATGGAAGAAAGTGGGCCCCGATTTTGGTCGGGTAATGACGTGTATGCCTACGATCAAGGTAAGTTTGAATTACGTCAGGCAGAGTCGATTCAACCTCCCAGGGTCTTTTCTGCTCTCGATTCGATGTGGGTAACTACGGGCGACGGTTATTACGGCATCAATCAGAAGCAGTCGACGTTTTACAAAAAGGATGCTCAGTTGCCGTTCGATCCGCGGAAAGCAACTCTGGCTGAGTCTGCAGAAATTGATGGTGGTCTGTGGTTTCTTGTTCCACTTGGCCTTCAAGATTATCGCCTCTGTGTCTTTCGTAATGGGCAATTCACAATTTCCTCCGTCACAATAAAGGCGCCGAAGTTCTTTACGGCTGATCGAGAGAAGAATCTCTGGCTTGGTGATTTTTATCTGGGAGTGCGCAGAATAACTATAGCCAGCATAAGGCAAGATGATCCTTCGAGGCTGAAGGTTGAGCACTTCTCACCAGCGAACGGTTTGGCAAGCAATAATCCTACAACGATGCTTGCAGATCGAGATGGCAATACCTGGATTGGAACCAATAAAGGTCTTCAGCTGCTCATCGCTGAACCGCCCGTAACTGTTTACTCCAAAGCGTCGGGCTTACCCACTGAGAACATTTATTCAATCGTACAAGACAAAGCTGGTGCGATTTGGTTCGGTGCCTGGGACAATTATCTTATTAAGTATTCAAACAATACTTTCACCCCAGAGCAGAAGAAGTGGGTGCAGGCATTGTTTGTCGATCGCGAGTCGCGTCTCTGGGCCGGCGCTTCCGGCGGTGTCTATTATCGAGAAGGCGACAATCCGCAATGGTCTTCGCTTTACGAGAAATTAAAAACGCCGCCAGTGGACCAGTTAATGGTCACCGTCATTTCACAAGATCGAAATGGTGACATCTGGTTTGGCGGCGGTGGCGGCATCTCGCGATACCAGCTTGGCCTTATAAAAACATTTCGCGTTACTGACGGCTTACCTGAGTCCGAAGTTACGGCGTTCCTGCAAACATCGTCTGGAGAAATATGGGTTGGCACCAGGGTGGGTCTTGCGCAACTGATCGACGAGAAGTTCGTGGCACTCAAGTCGCCGAATGAAGTGCTGAGAACATTCGTTCGATCGCTTTATGAAGATCACGATGGAACCCTCTGGATAGGAACCTACGACAGCGGTCTGTTCCGCTACAAAAACGGCAAAGCCACAAAGATCAACAGTGCAAATGGACTCTTCAGTGACGGGGTGTTTTGCATTCTTGAGGATGAAGGCGGCTGGTTCTGGATGAACAGTAATCAGGGCATTCATCGTGTCAGGCGTGACGAGTTGAATCAGTTTGCGGACGGTCAGATAGCGCGTGTTAATTCAGTTTCGTATGGACCAGATGATGGTTTGCTCAATGTCGAAGGAAACGGTGGCAAGCAACCGGCTGGTTTGAAAGCTTCAGACGGAAGGCTCTGGTTTCCCACAGCCGGCGGCGTTGCAGTCATAGATCCGAAAAAAGCGACGCGTAATTCGCGACCATTACCGATCCTGATTGAAGATGTAAAAATCGATCAGAACGAGGTCGAACCACAAGCCGCTGTCATCAGGCTTGAACCTGGTCAATCAACTGTTGAGATCGCATACACCGCGATGAGTTTTGTAGGACCCGACCGAGTGAGATTCCGTTATCGACTTGAAGGACTCGATCTGAACTGGACCGAAGTCGGTTCACGTCGCGTGGCGTATTTCTCCCACCTGCCTTACGGCGAGTACACGTTCCGAGTGATTGCCGCTAATGCTGACGGTACGTGGAATACATCCGGCGCGACGATACGGCTGGTGGTCCTGGCACCTTTTTACCGACGTGCTTGGTTCTATGCGCTTATCGCTCTTGCACTGTTTTCTGTCTTAGCCGCCATTTATTTCTACAGGACGAGACAACTGCAAGCCATTAACGCTGCTCGCGCGGATTTCACACGGCGTTTGATTGACTCCGAGGAGAATGAACGACGACGAATCGCACTCGAGTTGCACGATTCACTTGGTCAGAGCCTGGTGGTGATTCGCAATCGCGCCCTAATGAGTCTCAATAAACCAGACGAGCACGAGCGAATGCTTGATCAAATGCGCGAGATCTCAGAAGCGTCTGCCTCTGCGCTTCAGGAAGCGCGTGAGATTGCGCACAACCTCCATCCCGGACAGATCGAACATTTGGGATTACCAGCAGCGCTTAGTGGATTGGTTCAGTCGGTGCAAAGCGGTTCATCGATTCAGTTTGAAAGTAAGATTGAACAACCGCGCGATCCGGTGTCGACAGACGAGGCAATAAACATTTACCGCATCGCGCAGGAAAGCTTGAGCAATCTGATCAAACATTCCAACGCAAGCCACGCGGTCGTTACCCTGACTGAAACAAACAGCCGGTTGTACTTTAGTGTCGAAGACGACGGTCAGGGAATTACTGCGAGTAAACTGGAAAGTGGTCTGGGTCTGAAAGGCATCCGTGAACGCGCTCAGATCATCAACGCAAATCTCCAAATTCAGTCGAGCGGTGGGAAGGGAACACGAGTAACAGTCTCATTGCCGCGCAATTCTAATAACCATGGATCGAAAGACAAGAATCCTAATCGCTGACGATCATCCAATATTTCGATCTGGATTGCGCCAGGTGATCGAATCGGATGCGAGCATGTCCGTGATCGCTGAGGCTGATGATGGT
>DATJKB010000081.1:0-5918 GCA_035491875.1 Pyrinomonadaceae bacterium
GTGCTGGTCGGTTGTGACAATCGACGCAGTCCATTTTGCGCCTGTTCCCTGAAGCTATTTGTTCGGGCGTTGGGGGCCGATTTCGGTCGAAGTACTCCCTTACATTCCCGTTCATGTCTTTTATTCGCACCCACGGTATTACCTGTCGCTGGCTATCCGTAGATACATACTCGATCTCATTGGCTATGTTCATGTGCCAATGAATACCTTTTACAAGTCCAGTAGTCGGACTCCCGCCGCCGACATTCAATAGCATTCGTCGTTGACGCAATGTGTTCTGCTCGTCATAAGCGTAACGATTGAAGACCTTCAGTTGAGCGCCGAAGAATTTCTCGGGCCAGTGACATTGTTCACAAGTGTCCTGAGCCGGCCGAAGGTTGTGGACTGGAGTTGTAATCGGTCGCGGATACTTCTTGAACGTGACGGAATAAAGTTGATAAGCACCGGAAAGCTTTGAGCGCACATACCATCCGGCACCTGGACCAACGTGGCAGTCAACGCAACGAACTCGAGCATGTGCACCAGCCAAGTATGCAACATGCTCTGGTTTCATTACGGTGTGGCACGTCTTTCCACAAAAGGCCACTGAATCACTGTACTCGTATGCTTTGTAGCTGCCGAACGCGCTCGCGGAAACGAAGAAGAAGGTTATTGCGAGAAAAATGAGAAATGCTTTTCGCGCGTGAGGCTCATTAAGATCGAGCTTGGGATACGCCGCGACTTCATCTGGCGCCAGTTTACGTCGGCGTCGGCGCTCGAGGAATCTTCCGAGAAGAATAAGAAAGAGACCAAAGAACAGGAACGTAGGAAACACGATGTAGGTCAGAATTCCAAGGTACGGATTCTCACCCGATGACGTGATCTCCATCAGGAACAGCAACATCCCGCTAGCAATGGCCGCCACCGCGATCGCTGCACCAACAAGGCTTATATAGTTTCGAAATAGACTGGGGCTTTTAGTGAGTTTCCGTTCTTCACCCATCGTTTATTGTTTGTCTTCCGATCCGAGTTTACGTACTGGTGGCTGCTGGAGGCACATCGGACGTGGGGCGGTCCTCATCTACTGCTTCGCCAGTCGTCGATTCACGCTGCTCGGGGCCGCTCAAAGACTCTTCGTCTGTATGAAGCCGCTTATGGTAATCCAGTTCGTGCTCTTCCTTGTAAAGTTCTTCAGAAACTTTACCATCAACTAGTGCCCAGTTTAGCGGATAAACGTCTGGATCAAAGATTACGTGATAGAAATGCCAGATGACAATAGCCAGCGTAGCTAGAACCGCTTCGTAGAAGTGGATGGCCAATGCAATATCTATCCAACCGCGCGACAAGAAACTAAACAAGCCAAGCTTGAACCAAATCATCAGGCCCGTGAGTCCCATGATCAAAGTGCCCCAGATAACTGCCCAATACTCAGCCTTTTCAGCGTAGCCAAACCTTCCGATCGCCGGCTTTCGATCGCTGACACCCAGATAGAAAGCAAAGTTACCAATTACGTCCTTGACATCTTTCCAGGTTGGGAGCATGTCGCGCACCCATCGTCTGCCTTCCTCGGTCATCACAAGGTAGGCGATATGGTAGATACCAACACCAAGCATCACGACCGCGGCAAAGCGGTGAATGAATCGACGTATGTTCTCATTGCTGCCAAGCAGAGAGGCTAGTACAAAGTCTGGATACTGAAGAGCGAAGCCGCTGATAACCAACGCGATGAAGCTGGTTAGTAACAGCCAATGTTGCAGGCGTTGGTTGGACGTCAAACGAATGATCGTTCGCTTTTCGCGCCGTTTCTGCGCTGCTTTCTTTCGCCAAACTAAAACGTTGTGGAGAGCCATTCCGCCGATCGTTATCACAATTAGCGGAACGTAAATCCAACGCACGACTTTGGTTCCACGGGTCCCCAGGTCGGGAATTGACACGGAGGACACTAGCTCTGATGTCAGGTGAACCTTACCGGCGCTGAAGTTAGCGCCTGCTCCCAAATGGCACTGCCCGCAGGTCTTTGTGAGGTTAGCTGTACTAATCATTGAGCGAGGATCGGATGAAGGCAAGATGTTATGAACGCCGTGGCAACTCGCACAATTAGCTACAACCTTCGAACCTAATTCCGATGCGAGTCCGTGATAGCTATCCCTGTAACTACTGACACGCTCGCCTGCGACACCAAACTCCTGCGTCAGGGTTACGCCTTCATGACACCTCGCACAGCTCTCAGTTCCAACTGCAAGTGTTGGAACGTTAGTGGCGTGGTCAACGGGCACCAGAATCTTATGTATCCCATGACATTCGGTGCAGGCAGGCGACCGCGACACACCACGAACTACAGCCTGTCCGTGGACACTCTGCATGAACTCGCGCGATTCAGTGGCGTGGCACTTTCCGCATGTAGTAGGTATGTTCGACTTGGCAATTGAAGACTTCGAATTAGATGCGGGTTCTATGTTGTGGCTGTTATGGCAATCGGTGCAGACAGCGGCGCTGAGGTTACCTTGTGCGATTGCCTTTGCGTGAACGCTCTCCCTGTAAGCAAGAAAGGGTCGGTCGCTGATACCGCTGCCTTTCATGGCTGATTTGTCACCGTGGCACCGACCGCATGTGGTCGCGATATTTGCCCGATTGATTGTTGATTGAGGATCCGTCGCCGGCAAAATGGTGCGCATGTCACGATTGCTGGTGTGGCAATCAAGACACGTCGCAGCACGACTTCCGTTACTAATCGCCTGGGCGTGGAAGCTGTGGTCGTAATCGGTGTGTGGGGCGGTATGAAATAATGAACCCGCAAGATAAGGCAGGGTCTTTCCTGGTCCATGACATCCCTGGCACTGCATTCCGGACGACGGAACAGGGGACGCAACTGCCTGGGCGCCGCCAATCACGGCACCCTCATTTGGTTTTACTGATGTTTCCCGAGAGCCTCTGTTATCCTGGGCCACAATCGAATCGGGCCCACTCGCAAACAGCGTTACAAAAACTGAGATAGTAAATAACAGACCAGCAACGGCAAGATAACGTCTCACGACGTCGTCCTTCCCTGAGGATTCGCCTCACATCTCTTACATCTTGATCTTTAATGTTTCTGCGACTTCATGAGACCGACGAGCGTAGCTGCTTGTTCGGCTGTTATGCCCTTTTCTGCGAATGCCGGCATATTCGGGGGTTTCTCAGCCTTCTTGCCCTTTAGAACTATGTCTGTTAGCTCGGCATCCGGTTTCGTCGCGTCAAATTTCTTTTCGGCAGTGGCGCCATGACACATTGCACATTTCGCTTTATAAACCGCTGCGGAATCGTCCTCAGCGGAGGTTCTGGCAGGAACCGAAACAATCAGGAAGGTCACGGCGAAAACGAAAACTGTTAGGACAAGAAAAGGGAGTCTCAGTGTTGCAGGAATCTTCATCATTGCCTCCACGAAGTAGCTTCAAATCAAATTCGAAACTCGTGAAGGCTTACCGCAACGTCTGTGCCGCCCCAATGTCCCAGAAAAGGCGATCTCCAGACAGGTCGAATGTGGTCTTTTGCTCAGACGGTCGGAAAATTCCTCAACGGAGAAAGGGGCGATTAGCTTTGGATGGACTTGCCGTGCTATGGCTTTCAAAAACGCCATGCCTTGCCGGCATGGCATCTCTTGCAGGCTGAGAAATCATCGCCTCCAAAGGCCCGCTTGCCGTCGTGGCAAGTCATGCAACTCTGCCCACGTCCGGTTGCATGGTGGTTTCGAGGCTCGGGAGTTGTCATTTGCCTGCCTTGAGGCATGCCGGCTCTTACCTGATGGCATTCATTGCATGTCATCTTCTGGTGTTTCGAGTGACTGAAACTGACGCGATACGCCTGCGCAAACTCCGGCGTCCGACGGTACCCGCCGAGTTGATGACATGTACCACAAGAGGAGATATCGCGCCCGCCTGACTGTGCTCTTGGCGTGTGACAACGATAACAAGTGTTGTGTGCACTGAAGCTCGCGGGAATCGACAAAGCAACCCCACCGCGCGCAGGACTATGGCATGTCGCACAACTAACGCGTTCCATGTTCACGTGCCGCGCATGGTCGAACTTCATTCTAAAACTCTTCATCCGGGGAAACCCTTTAACGGCACCCGACTTTACATCTGTATGACAGATCGTGCAGAGCGGACTTTCGGAATTCGAGAACTGTTGCGCATGACAACCAGCGCACGGTAAATGACCGTTTGCGCCGGGAAGAGGTGGTCGTGCGGCGTTACTCTCGCGACGGTGACAAAGCAAGCAGGGTAAGCGCGCGTGGTTACGACTGCTATGGAGAAACTTAGAGTAGTCGAGACCTTCAGGGAACTGCATCGGTTGCTGCTGCTCCGTCGCCATCTCAGATGAGGTCGCGTTGTTCGACAAAAACAATCCCGAGAAAATGATGGTGACAGCTATCACTGGAAGCGCGCGTATCGCGCGCAGAGATGGATGCGCAGCACGAATGAAGACGAAGAATCGTTGTAGTTCGCGCTTCGCGCTCATCTGCGCGCGTGAAGCGTGGGCTCCCAATGTTTGCAGCAATCGCATCATGCGCCAGGTTTCTTAGCAGGCGTTGCCGGAACAATCGCCTTGGAGTGATCTTCTGGAATTACACCCTGGCCGAAGATGACATGGCACTTCGTGCAGGTGAACTTCGCATCCTTTTTCTTTGAATCGATCTCGAAATTAAGCGCGCCTCCTTCGTCCAGAGTCGCTGTGACGTGGCATCCGTCTGCGCCCCCACACGACTTCACCGGAACCTTACGAGTTGCAAAGTCGAGCGTGTTCATCGCCGCGACGTTGTGGCAGTTGAGACAAGTAACCCCAGGATGGGCACCGCCTTCATGCCGGAATGTGCCCGAAGACATTCGAGTGCTCCACTGTTTGAGAATCACTCCGTCCGTTATTCCCATTGCAGTTGGAAGTTTCGGATCGAAATCCGCTCGCGGTTTTGTCGCTGAAGGCAACAGCTTGTGACATACGTTGCAGTCTTTGGAGTCAGGCGCGATCCCAGAGTCAGCGTTATGACAAGTGAAACAACTTGCGTGACTAACCGGAGTCGTCTTGAATGAACCTTTCTTCAACCAGAACGCATCACCGAGATTGTTGGGAGGCTTGGTTACATATTCATCATTTGAGTCGCCCTGCGGTTGATAAGTCTGATGACAAACTACACAACTCTTCGGTTCGTCTTGGGCAACTGATCGAAACGCGACAGTCGTAAACACAAAGTTTGGATTCCGACGTGGTCCATTGAAACCGACGACTTCCAGATGTTTCTCGTGAGGAAAACCCACGCCAAATTCTGACGGGCGATTGCGACGTTTCAATTTCGGGTCTGTTAGATCGCCCAGACTGGGGAACAACCAACGCGCAGTGTCTCGCGGTGTAACGGCGATATGACAATTTGAGCAGATGACGGGAGCAGGTCGTTCGCGCGCGAAGAACTGCTGGCGATGACAATTAAGACATGAATCGTGTTCGGGAAAGTCTCCTACGTCTGGAAACGCAGCGTCTCCCTTTCGCAGTTCTTTCCAGTTCTTCGTGGGAAACTTGTGACACGAGTCGCACGCCAACTTCTGTTTTTCAACATGCGTAGTGTGCGAGAACTGTGAGTAGTCAATCTTCGGACGTTGCGGTGCGCGCGTCCGTTGTGAAGGTCTGCGCGACGTCCGGCGTTGCGATTCGAGTACGCTCGAGGCCGTCGAAATCAAGAATGGGCAAACAAGCAGAAGCCCGACAACAAAAACAACAGCCAGGCCGTGGCGTACTCCTTGATTCCCCAGGCTCTCGAGGGTTCTACGCATTACGTCGAAGCGGTCGTCGCCTTTCGCTCGATCTGTCTGATTTTTAGATAAACTACCATAGCGAGAAATAGAATAAATACTAGTGAAACTAACAGGCCTTTTCGTCTGAAGGTCCTCTCCGCTAAGGCGCCCACGCCT
>DATJKB010000082.1:0-4372 GCA_035491875.1 Pyrinomonadaceae bacterium
ACTGTTATCTATGCCTCAAAACTGGAAGGAAGATGGCGCTACGACGGAAAGGTTTACAAGAGCGACATCGAACGACGATCGCCTTACAACACGCGTATTCATCCGGGACTGCCGCCTGGTCCAGTGGCGTCGCCTGGTGAGAGTTCGTTGAAGGCTGCGTTGAGTCCCGCCAGCACAGAGTATCTTTATTACGTTCGTAATCCAGATCGTTACGACGGCGCGCACAACTTCTACTCGAGCAGCGCGGAGTTTGAAAAAGGCGTGCAGGCCCTGCGCAACTGGGAACGGCAGCGTGATATCGAGGAAGCGAAAAAGAAGCTGACCTCGCCGAGCCCGCAGTGATCAATCAACGAGAAGATCCTGTTCGCACCAAACGGAAGCACTTCATTAGTTAACGGTTGCTTGAATTTGTACTCCTGTTACTCTATTCTCCATTTAGTTTCCCCTCGAAATTTCCCTCGTCGATTTAAGGTGATCATCATGTACCGCTTAATAGCTGCTTTAATCTTGTCGTTAGGTTGTTCCGTTGCGGTTTGCGCCCAGGGGGGAAAAGGCGTTGATAAGAACAACGAGCGAGTGCGTGACACTGGCGGTAGCCGCACCGCGGGCAGCAATGGCACCAAGACTGATACTGGCACGGGACGCGGTATGGATTTTGGACGCGATAAAACTCCCGAAGCGCCGCCGTTGGACAATCCATTTCGGTTTGCCGCACGTCGCGACGCAATCCTTACTGCGGTGCAACAGTTGATGAGAGATCGAAAGCTCATAGTGGATGATGCGGCTTCGAAACCTTCAGACGGAATCATCGTGAGTCAACCATTCACCTTTATCAAAGGCGCTGTGGTATCTCAGGGCGAGTTGAGCAGATACGCCGAGGTACCTCAGTCGAACGCACGTGGTTGGACCCGCGGACGGTATACCTTGACTGTAGAAGTGCTGCCAATCGACGGGACCAGTTCAAATGTCTCGGTCAACGCCAAAGTCGAGGGCCGCACGGATGGTGCTACGGGTGCTGAATGGTTGACGCTTCGTAGTAGCGGGCTAGTTGAAGATGAGTTTTTGTCCTGCCTGGTCGCCGCGATTACTGGCAGCGTTCCTCCCGGCAGGAGTACGAGTCTCTGCCAGCCTTAAGGTAATTCTTCAGCTTTTGTAGTGGCGAAGATCACAATCTCACGTAAGAAATCACTTTAAGTAATGATTAATGATCCATTTCATCCGGAAGAGGCGATAGCGCGCGAAAAAGAGTCTTCGCTTCGAAAACTTCTTGGCGTCGTTTGCGCTGTAGGCCTCTCAGCGATTCTTCTCGTTGGCTATGCTTACATGCGCAATCGCCACGCAAAGCAAGTAATCGCTAGCAATACAGTTCCCGTCGTGGATAACGGTTTACCAAAGGGACCTCCATTAGCGCACTTGCAGATGGATGAACCGCTGCTTGAGAGAGGAACGACGACGTTTGGCGGGACGATAAAGAACATTTCTGACCGTCAATTGACGGGCCTTTCAATAGCACTCGATCTGATTCGACGAAAAGATGGGCAGTCGGAGCAGCGATCTGTAGCTGTTCAACCATCAGACCTTCAGCCGAATGCTGAGGGAACCTACTCGGTGAAGTTATCAGCGACGGAGTACGGCACGATTCGGTTCCTGGGAGTTAAGGCTGGTTCTGACTCGACACTGATTGCTTACAGTTCTTCGCCAGGACGGAAACGTCCTCCAGAGAAGATCGAACCGCGAACAGTCGTCGTGAAGAAGGGTAAGCCGGGTGAGTTTATTAACGGACCAGACAATCCTGTGAAGGTGCCTTGAGGTTTGGTTGACATTCAACTCTGTGACGCAAGGCTTGCGCAAGAGAGCCGTTTTTCAAGTTATCCATTAATAGTCGGCGCGCCGAGAGTTAAGGTGAACTCTTAATCAAGTAATTGCCAGTTGATTGAAACACTCCTTTCGAGTTAGCATCACGCCGGTTGCTGATCATTAATTGAGTGATGATGCAGAGCAGGAATTACAGTTCGCCATTCTGGTTGATTGGTCTAGTCGCTTTTCTCCTTTGCAGCAGCGGCGTTACTCCCGCACAAACCAACTCCCAAACCGCACCTTCAAATCCGGTTCGATTGCCCACGCGTACAACTGCTCCGATGAGCTCTACGAAGAGTTCGCCTTCTGATGATGATGATGGTCCACCGCTGACCACATTTGAAGAAGAAATGCGCGCAAAACGCCTGATCAGGTCCGCGGAGAAGGAGCACAAACAAAACATCGAGCGTGCCCAGGAGATCTTCCAGCTAGCAAAGGATCTTCAGGAAGCATTCAAAACATCGAATACTCTGGACCGCGAAGGTCTGAAGCGACTCGAACGACTCGAGAAGCTGACAAAAAAGATCCGCGGTGAAGCCGGTGGTGAATCAGGTGAAGTGCAGATTCCCAATCGACCTACCGACCAAGCCACCGCGTTGACGCAGATTGTTGACGCTGCCGAATCGCTGTCCAAGGGCGTTCAAAACACTCCCCGTCAGGTCATCTCCGCTGCAGTGATCGATGGAGCTAACGTATTACTTGAGCTGATCGCGATCTTTCGCACGTTTACTCAATAACGCACACCGATGCTCAATAGTCACCGCTGGCCAACTCTCTTCTTTCTTTTTTTATTAATCTCCAACCCCGCAATTGCCCAGGATGATGATGACGTTGTACGCGTCAACACTGAGCTCGTCGTTATTAACGTGACGGTGACTGACAGCGCCGGTAACTACGTGCGGAAGTTGCGTGCATCTGACTTCAAAGTTTTCGAAGACGGCAAGCAAGTCGATCCAAAATTGATCGTTGGTTTCGCACTTCAAGAATCACCTTATGCGTCCGTGGTTCTCATCGATAGTTCCGGCAGCATGGAGCAGCGAATGATACTTGCGCGTTCCGGCGCGATTCGCTTTCTGGATGGTTTGCGTGATGAAGACGTGGCCGCGGTTTATCGATTCGATTCTAAGGTTGAGCGGGTTCAAAAGTTTTCTGGTGGACGCGATCTGGCTCCGCTAGCTTATGGAATTCGCGCGAAGGGTATGACCACACTGAACGATGCGATTGTCGAAGCCGCCCAAGCTCTCGCCAGCCGGCCGGAGAAACGAAAAGCGATTGTCGTATTGTCAGATGGCGCTGACACCTTCAGTAAAGCTTCAACCACCAAAGCTATTGAAAGTGCGCTGGAGGTGGGCGCAAGTATTTACACGGTCGATATGTCGTCTATCGAACTCGGTGGACCGACGCGGCGTCAGAGTGCAGGTTCGCTAAAAGAGTTTGCGGAGAAGACAGGCGGAAGGTTTATTACAACTCCGGGTGGACCAGAGTTGAGGGACGCATTCAAAGGTATTGCCGAGGAATTGGGCCAGCAGTACACGTTGGCCTATAAACCTGTGAATCTTGCTCGAGATGGAAAGTGGCGTACTTTGGAAGTGAAAGTGTCGAAACCGGATTTGCAAGTGCGCACGCGAAAAGGTTATCGCGCGCCGAAACGTTAACGACTCGTTTTTGTCAGCGCTTTCTCACGATGACGTTCAAACGCGAGCTCGATCAATTCATCGAGTACCTGCGAGAACTTCTTCCCTGATGCTTCCCACATCTTCGGATAGCCTGAAACTTCAGTAAGCCCAGGCAAAGTATTCAACTCATTTATCAACAGCCGGCCATTCTTGCCTTCAAGAAAGAAGTCGACTCTCGCCAGACCTGCGCCATCAACTGAACGGAAGGCACGAACAGCCATGCGCTGGATCTTTTCTGTCGTTGCCTTCGACAGCGGCGCGGGAACAACGAACTCAACATTACCCGTGCTGGAATACTTCTCGGTATAGTCGAGAAATCTCGCGCTCTCCTCGTTGATCACATATTCGCCCGGTAAGCTCGCTTTGGGCTCGTCGTTGCCGAGGATTGCGCATTCGATCTCACGCGCGACGATTTCTTCTTCAACGATTATCTTCCGATCATACTCGGCCGCCAGGTCCATCGCTTTCGTGAGCGAGTCGTTGTCGCTTGCGCGCGAGACACCGACAGAAGATCCAAGGTTCGCAGGTTTCACAAAACACGGCAGCCCAATCTCCTTGATGATCCTGCGTCGCACTTTCGCTGGATCAGTTCGCCATTGTGATCGCAGAAACCAGACGTGCTTGCAGATTGGTAAACCCGCCTCAACGAACAGGGCCTTCATAGTTACCTTGTCCATGCCGGCAGCCGACGCGAGCACCCCGCACCCGACGTAGGGAACGTCTGCCATCTCAAGTAATCCTTGAAGTGTGCCATCTTCACCAAAGGGACCATGAAGTACCGGCAAGATCACGTCGATTCGTTCGCGTGCATCACCACTGTTATCGATGGAGATGAGACC
>DATJKB010000083.1:0-6053 GCA_035491875.1 Pyrinomonadaceae bacterium
CCACCGCGAACTTCATTTGAGAAGTTTGGCGACCCACTCCATCGATAAGCAGCGCTTAAAAAGTCGGTGGGATCAGTTTGATTGACAAACGGAATTATCGAAAACCCAGAAGCAATGTCCGTTCGGGAATTGGTTTCGTTCTTGTGTTTGAAAGCAACATTAATTGAATGCCGGTCATTCGGTTCTATGTCATAGCGAGCGACCCATTGATTGCGCGTTACCGGATTAGAGCGGTTGAAATTTATCACCTGAGTTAAATTGATTCCGGTCGTCAGGCCATTACCATTGTTCGGTAACTGATCCAGAATACGCGCTTGAATGACCGGATCGACGCCGAGCACTCCACCCTGAGCTGCCGTCAGTGGACTTCCAAATCCGGCGCCCGTTAGAACGTTGATGGTCCGAGTTTGCCCGGTAACGGTATCAACAAAGGTGAAATTTCCGTTTCGCGCTTGCGGTAGCAAAGTCGTGGCGGCGGCACTCACCTGCTGTGCAAGGCGGAAGCCTTCATAGTTGAAAAAGAAAAACGCCTTGTTCTTAACGAACATCGAACCGCCTTCGCCGAAATTAAAAATCGGTGATGGACCACTGATGCTGCCACCGAATTCATTGCGGTTCAAAAAAGGTTTTGGGATCGCATTACCCTGGGCATCGGGCGTTGCGTTATTGAAAAACGAATTGGCCGTAAACTTTGAATTCCGATTGAATTCATAAAGGTTGCCGTGGAACTGGGAACCGCCGCGCGGCGTCACTAATTGAATGAGCGATGCACCGCCACCTTGTTCGGCGCCGGCATTTTGTGTCGTGATGGTGAACTCAGCTATATCGTCAACGGTGGGACGATCGTCTACAAAGGCTCCGGTGCGAATAAAATTATCCTGCACATTAAGTCCGTCGCGAGTAATCGTTGTTGACGATGAACGTTGCCCATTGATCGCGTTGGTTGTTGGACCAGCACCCGGCGTCAAGCCTGCTAAGGCCAGCGGATTACGTCCGTTTAAAGGCAGTTCTCGAATCTGCTCGCGGCTTATCGTCATACTGAGCTCACCGTTGGAAGCATTGATCGGCTCAGCTCCCGCAGTAACCACTACTTGTTCGACAACTTGACCGACCTCGAGTTGCGCATTCAACGGGTATTCGCGCCCTGCATCAATTTTTACTTTTGTGACAACGAAGGTTTTGAAACCGGTAGCGGCTATCTTTACCGAGTAGCTGCCGAATTCAAGTTGTGAAACTTCAAACGTTCCATCGCCGTTTGAAGTGGCTGTTCTTTCTTTTCCGGTCTGGTCGTCAGTAACCGTTATTGTCGCACCGGCTACTGATCCATCTGGAGCAGAAACGGAGCCCACGATTTTCCCGGTAGTGTTTTGTGCGAAGAGTAAAGATGCATGAAGTAAGGTGATTGTGAAAGCGATGAATAGTCTCTTAAGCATAGTGGGTCTCCCTGGTTGCTCGAACGAAAGATCTCCGAATAAGTGGATGGTTTGCGACATCGTGCGTTGATGTCTTATGGGGAGAGACATAAAAGGCACGGTTCAAGTCGCAAAGAACATGCCAGCTCTGTGAATCAGAGAATAGTTCTGCAATCACGAACTCCGGTCGCTGCTAAAAGTGGGAACGGGTTGAGGAATTCGGATGGACTTTCAGGAAGGAAGATTTTTGCGCGAAAAACTAGACGACGCACACGAGGTTTTGTTCAGCATAAGTGTACGAAAGAATGAACACTTGGCGACGCGCCAATTCGAACAACTCAAGCTGCCAGAGACTATTCAAGCGAATGTTCGACATGCTTTATTTAGCTTGTCGTTGAGCCGCCAAGTACTCAAGCTCCCAGAAATTGTTCAAGCAAATGTCCGACATGCTTCAGCTTGTCGGCGACTTCCAAACGTCCAAGCTCCCAGAAATGCGGCAAGCGAATGTCCGATATGCTTCATCAGCTTGTCGTCGAGGTACCTAACACTCAAGCAACGTGGAATTGCTCAACGAATGTCCGATATGCTTCAGCTTGTCGTCGAGGTACCTAACACTCAAGCAACGTGGAATTGCTCAACCTTGACGGGTTTCAGAGGAGTTGAGTTTTGGGGGCGTCAACGACAAGCTGAAGCGTATCGGACATTCGTTGAGAGCCTTCAACGTTGACGGGTTTCAGAGGAGTTGAGTTTGGGGGGCGTCACCGACAAGCTGAAGCATATCGGACATTCGCTTGAACAATTTCTGGGAGCGTGAGTTATTCGGCTGTTGACCGACAAGCTGAAGCATGTCGGACATTAGCTTGAACAATTTCTGGGAGCGTGAGTTATTCGACGACAAACTGAAGTGTATCGAACATATTGAGCTACAATCCTTCACGTGCAACCACTTGTCGAATGCGTTCCAAACTTCAGCGAAGGACTAAACGCGGACACGGTTCAACGGATAGCTGATGCCATTCGATCGGTGGAGTCCACTTGCGTTCTCGATACTCACATCGATCCCGATCACAATCGTTCAGTCATCACGTTTGTCGCGCGGCCGGACAAGATTGTCGAGGCGGCGCTCAAAGCGGTGGCTCGGGCAACTCAGCTGATCGACATGCGACAGCACAAGGGCGAGCATCCCCGCCTTGGCGCAACTGACGTGTTGCCATTCGTTCCGGTGCGCGACGTAACGATGGCAGAGTGTGTTCAACTCTCGCATCAGGCAGGGCGTCGCATTGCTGCCGAACTTTCCATTCCCGTCTATTTCTATGAGCAAGCTGCGTTACGACCTGAGCGGAAGAATCTTGAGGATGTGCGTCGCGGCGCCCTCGAACGATTACGAGAAGAAATTGCTACAGTGCAGGCGCGCGAGCCGGATGTTGGGCCACGACTAACCCACGAAACAGCTGGAGCAATTGCTGTCGGAGCGCGTCAATTCTTGATCGCTTTCAACGTTGTGCTGAACAGCACAGACATCAGCACCGCCAGGCAAATCGCGAAGACGATCCGATTCCGACACGGAGGCCTTCCGTTCCTGAAAGCGTTGGGATTTCAACTTCACAGTCGCGGGTTGGTACAGGTTTCGATGAACCTGGTGAATTACGAAGTTACAGGTATGACCGAAGCGTATAAGGCTGTTCAGCGCGAGGCAGATCGACTGGCAATAGATATTGAATCGGTGGAGATAGTTGGCCTTGTGCCCGAAGCGGCACTAGACCGGAAAGCACCGTACTTCTCGAAACTCGTAAACTTTTCAGAGAGCAAGATCCTCGAACATCAAATCGCGCAACTCTGCAACAGCTGAAGAAAATCCACAGATTACGCAGATTACACAGATTAAAGTTTAGATAGTAACGCTGAGTGATTAAGCTCCAACTTTGAAGGCCGGTTGCTTCAAGGGTCAACGCTTTCTAAACTCTAATCTGTGTAATCTGCGTAATCTGTGGATACTCTTCCCGACCCGAGAGCGATGACCGCTCGTCGAAACCTCTCGTGCTTCTGCATCAATCGTAGATAATTGCCTTCATCGGTGCTTGCCTTCGCTTGAATGATTTGCGAAAGCAGTTGCCTTTCATCGAGGCTCCATTTTTCTAAATCTGGAACCAGGAGAAGGACGACAGCGAAGTCGCTAACGATCTTCTGCTCGTTTTCAGAAAGGCGAAGCGGATTTGTTTTGAGCAACTGCGCAGCAAAGCGCACTGCCTCCGATCGCATCTTTCTAGCGTCGCCACTAAACCGCCTCGCCATCTCTCTCTGTACCGCGAATCCAATCTCTCGTCCCCGGAATCTATCCCAATCACCCTCTCGTTTCGAATCCAGTTCAAAAATCATCGGCGAAACCGCAAGCTTTCTTAGTGTCGCCGCGGATGTGCGATAAGTTTGTTGTTCGCGGATCTTTGCTTCTTCTTTCTCTGCAAGTTTCTGTAGACGAGGATCAGTCGGACGAAATCCCAACTTGCGATAAAACCAGAAGGCGCCAGATTCAATCCCTTCCTCGTTTTCGAATCCGACCTGATATGGATCCAGGACAAATGTGGTAACGCCAAACAGTCGTCGCATTACATTGAGAGTCTTTGCGTACAACCATGCAGTCTCTCCTTCGCGAAACGTGTAATAGAGATTGAAGCCGCTCTCCATTCGTTCGAAGAGTGAAAGACCTTCGAAATACCCGATGGGCACCTGGTTCTTGAAGATCATCGCGGCGTGATAAGCACGCAGTGGTAGACGCACGTCCGGCGGTAAGCTGGTTACGAATAGGTCAACTCCTCGCCCCAAGTGTGCCTTGACCACCCGCGCCGAATCACCATGAGTAAACCCATAGAGTTCCCGGTAGCGAACTGTCGAAGCGTCACGAGCCAGATTCAAAATCGTCTCTCCGTCGCCTTTCGAAAGTCGTTCGAGCGGTGGCGTGGGCTTTGATAATTCATCTTTGAACGAGACATCGCGTCGCTGTAGCAACGGCTCGCGATGATAAAAAATTGTGCTGCCACGCAGTTTTGCAGGAAGGCGCATGCCAGTTCGCGTGACGCGATAGGGTGGCGTCCATTGAACGTAGAGTTTCTGGGAATCGTAGAGCTCTGCTTTTGCTGCTGGTTCAATCGACAGATGATTGAAACGCAGGATTAACCAGGCGACCTCAGTCTCTGCGCCTCGAGCCGCACGCAACCATGAACGAAAAGGAATGTTTGCTTCGACGAACGCATCTTCTTCCAGCAAGGGCATAAAACGCGGCCAGGTTTCGCCCAGCCGGTTCTCATCTTCAAACCACTCCCAATAAAATTCGGTTTGCCGCGGATAACGGGCCACCAGCCCGCTTACAACGTAGTAGCTGAAGGTATCAACAACATCTCGACCAGCGATGCCTGACATTTCAGGGTGATCGAGCGAACTTAGATCTTCTTCTCGGTCCGCGCCTTCTCGAACGCGTCGGGCAAAGTCGCGAAGCAGCGACTCCGTTTTGTTAACGATGGCAGCTGACTGCGGGTAAGCGCGCAGAAAGAGGAGCAACTCGTGAAGACTGATGAGCGACTCAGCGTCAGGGGTAGACACGCGTTCGATGCGTGTCAGCAGGCGCTCGATCTGTTTGAGGCTGCGGGAATTAAAGGTGAGTTTAAGCCGCTCGAGCTGAGGTAGCAGTTGCACGAGTTGGTCATCCACTACGCACGCCGAATGAACTTGGCCGCAATCCAACCAAGCAAAATCAATCCTGAGAGAATAAGCCAGTTATACCGGTCACCGTAGGTCACGCCGGGAAAGTGATTACTGATCATGATGAATACGACGGGCACCGCCATAAACGTGTTCTGCTTCGAACGCAGCTTTGCTTGAGCCGCAAACCGCTGATCGGGCTGCTTGCCTTCTTTTAGCGCGGCAATCATGCGACGTTGCGCGGGAAGGATATGCATCCACACGTTGGCGGCCATTATTGTCCCGAAGATAGCGCCGACATGAATGTAGGCCGCGCGTGCGCTGAGTAACTGGCACAGCCCATACGCCATGCCGACGATTAGCGCATAGGCGACCGCAGCAAACAGCCATTCGTTACGCGCCAGGGGAGTTTTCATCATCACGTCATACACGACTCCGCCCAGGACAATCACACCGATGCCGATCCCAATGGCGCTTAGCAGACTCAAGTCGCGCACATCCGTGTCGATAAGCGCGCCGCCGCCGATGTAATACACCAAAACTAACAATGCAAATCCACTGAGCCAGGTTGTTCCGGCTTCCCACTTGAACCAATGCAGCGTGCGCGAAACAATGTCTGGCACTTTGCGTCGCTCGACAACATAGAAACCGCCGCTGTGGACCATCCAAACCTGTGCGGCGTTTCCCGTATTTGCAGCTGCTTTTTCTTCCTCAGTTAAGCGCGCGTCGAGCCAGGTGAAATAGTAAGTCGTACCAACCCACATGATTCCGGCAAAGACGTGAACCCAACGCAAGGCGAGGTTTAGCCATTCGCTTAGTGTGGGATCGATGTGCATCTTGAATTGAAAGTTTCTAATTTGCGAGCAACTCACGCAACGCTTTTTGGCTCCAGGCGTCGACGGAATTGGTTGACAAGAAAGTTTTACAGAACGGGAGCGAAGCGACCGA